>NZ_JBHVDD010000088.1:0-40812 GCF_042802995.1 Streptomyces sp. NPDC057438 | reverse complement strand
ATCAGCGCGCGTTCGTGCTCGCGGCGGGCGGCGGGCGGCGGGCGGCGGGCGGCGGGCGGCGGGCGGCGGGCGGCGGGCGAGGTTACCTTCTGCGGTATGGACGGTGATCCCGGGCGCTGGCGCCGGTGCCTGCTCGGCGGCGCGGTGTTCGCCGTATGCATGGCCGGTACGACCCTGCCGACCCCCCTCTACGGCCTCTACCAGGACAAGTTCGGTTTCTCCGAGCTGACGGTCACCGTGGTCTACGCCGTCTACGCCTTCGGTGTCATCGGGGTGCTGCTGCTCGCGGGCAACGCCTCGGACTCGGTGGGCAGGCGGCCCGTGCTGTGGTGGGGCCTGGGCTTCGCGGCCGCGAGCGCCGTCTGCTTCCTCTGCGCGACCGCTCTCGGCTGGCTGTACGCGGGACGCCTGCTGTCGGGGCTGTCCGCCGGTCTGTTCACCGGGGCCGCCACGGCCTACGTGATGGAACTGGCGCCGCCCGGCGGTGCCTCGCGGGCCACGTTCGTGGCCACCGCCGCGAACATGGGCGGGCTGGGCTGCGGCCCGCTGCTCGCCGGGGTGCTCGCGCAGTACGCCGACCAGCCGCTGTACCTGCCCTTCGCCGTCCACCTCACCCTGGTCGCCTGCTCGGCCCTCGTCCTGCTGAAGCTCCCGGAAACCGTACGGCAGCGCCGGCCGCTGAGAACCGTACGACCGCAACGCCCCAGCCTGCCCCCTCGGGTGCGGGCGGTGTTCGGGCCCGCGGCCGCCGCCTCCTTCGTGGGGTTCGCGCTGTTCGGGGTCTTCACCTCGGTCAGCCCGGCCTTCCTCGCCCAGTCCCTGGACGTCCACGACCACGCGGTGAGCGGCCTGGTCGTCGCGCTCGCCTTCTTCGCCTCCACCGCCGGTCAGCTCGCCGTCGGCCGGGTCGGCACGCGCCGGTCACTGCCGCTGGGGTGCGCCGGTCTCCTGGCCGGACTGGCACTGCTGGCCGGGGCTCTGCGGTGGGAGTTGCTGGCCCTGGTGGTGCTGAGTGCCGTCGTCGGCGGGGTGGGTCAGGGGCTGGCGTTTCGCGGAGCGCTCTCCGCCGTGGCGGCGGCGTCCGAGGCGGACCGGCGGGCGGCCGTGATATCGGCGTTGTTCGTGGTGGCCTACACGGGTATCTCGGTGCCGGTCATCGGCGTGGGACTCCTGGCGGAGCCGCTCGGTCTGGAGGGCGCCGGGCTGGTGTTCATCGCGTGCATGGCACTGCTGGTGTCGGTCGCGGGCGCCTACCTGCTGCGGCAGCCGGTGCCGGCGACGACGGCCGACGGCATGCACTGACGGTGTAGCGCCGGGGGATGGTCGCCCCGGCGGCGGTTCCGTGAAGGGTTCAGTGGACTGCTCGGTGGCTGGCGGCCCAGTGCTCGCCGACGTGTGGCGCCCGCCGCGAGCTCGCGGGGCACGGGGCGACAGCGGCCACGGCCGGGGCCCCGGCCGTGGCCGGAGGGCCGGAGGGCCGTCGCACAGCTACCGGACCTTGTGCGTCCCGTCCAGCAGTTGTGCCGTCGCCGGTGGTGCTATCGGCGACGGCCCGCCTCCGGCCGACTCGTCCCCGCCCGGGCGGCGCCGTCCCGGATCACTCGGGCGCTTGCCAGCCGCTCCAGCCGGGAATGTCCTCGCGGGCCTCGTGCCATGCCGGAGGAAGCCCGGCCGTGCCGGTGCGGGACGCGACGACGCCGCCCGCGATCGCGCAGGTGGTGTCGCGGTCGCCCCACCCCGCGACGGTCTGCCACAGTGCCTCGCCCAGGTCGTCGAGATGGCCCGCGGCGGACCACAGGGCGAACGGAACCGTGTCCGGTGCCGAGATCAGCGTCCCCGAGCCCAGGACGGACGCCGCGTGGCGAACCGACGTACGGGCGGTGAAGTTCGCGGCGACCAGCAGGCGGGAGCGGACGTCGCCCTCCGGTACGTGGTCGGCGACCTCCCGCAGGAACTCGGAGCGCGGCGGGGCGTCCGAGCCGTCATCGGTGGCCGCCAGTGCCGCGGCGACCGCTACGGCCACGGCGCCGGCGACCGCCTCGGGGTGGGCGTGCGTGGTCAGCGCGGACAGCCGGGCCTGCTCGACGACGGTCGGCAGATCGTCCCGGAACCACGCCCCGAGCGGGGCGACCCGCATCGCGGCACCGTTTCCGTAGGAGCCCTGTCCGGCGAACTGCGCCGTGGTGACGGCTCGCCAGTCCCCGTCCTCGCGGATGCTCCGGAGCACACCGTGCATCGACGGGCCGTACTTGCGGCCGGGGTCCCTGGCGTACTCGGCGGCGAACTCCCCCGCCAGGACGTCCGGCCGGACCTCGCCGTGGGTCGTCAGATGGGCGAACAGGACGAAGGCCATGGCGGAGTCGTCCGTCCACGGCCACGGCTTCGGGCGCGATTCCCGCGCGGCCCACAGTTCCTCGGGGTTCTCGTCGGAGCGCGTGAACCAGCTGTCGCCGAAGGCATCGCCCATCACGAGGCCGTCCAGGGCGGCATGGGCGTGCTGCGGACCGATCATCGGACAACTCCTCCAGGGGATGGGGTGGCCCGCGCATTCTTCCCGTGGACCGACCGCGACCGCGACCGCATCGTCGACCGGACGGCCGGACCTCGACGGTCGGAACCGGAGTGAGGAGCAGTGCACGTGCGCCGCTACCCCTCCCTCACCCTGAACGTCCTGCTCACGCCGATCATGCTGCTCCTGCTCTTCGTCTACATCTTCGGCGACGTGATGAGCGCCGGCATCGGCGGCGCCGACCGCTCCGACTACATCGCCTACCTCGTGCCGGGCGTGCTGTTGATGACCCTCGGCAGCAGCACGATCGGCACCGCGGTCTCCGTGTCCATGGACATGACGGAGGGCATCATCGCCCGCTTCCGCACCCTGGCGATCCACCGCGGCTCCGTCCTCATCGGGCACGTTGTCGGCAGCGTGCTGCAGTCCCTCGCCGGCGTGGTGCTCGTGGGTGTGGTCGGCGTGGCCATCGGCTTCCGGTCCACGGACGCGACGGCCCTGGAGTGGCTGGCGGCGTTCGGACTGCTCGCGCTGTTCGCCGTGGCGCTCACCTGGATCGCGGTCGGGATGGGCCTGTCCAGCCCGAACGTCGAGGCGGCCAGCAACAACACACTGCCGCTGATCTTCCTGCCGCTGATCTCCAGCACCTTCGTGCCGATCGACGCGATGCCGGGCTGGTTCCAGTCTGGTCGAAGTCGGTCTTCGACCGCGACCCGAGGTAACCGGAACGCCCACACACCTGTTCTCCCGCAGTCCGTCCCGCCCGGGGGCGGCGCACTCCGGCACATGGTCGGTGCGCGCCGCCCCGACGGCGTTCCTCCCGTCACGGGACCGGCGACCCGCGATCCGCGACCGTTGATCTCGCGCGCCGATCGGCTCAGGCACGGCGCGCCTCGGGCGAGCGGGCCGCGGCAGGGGGAGGATCGGTGGGGCCGGGGTCCGGAGGAGGGCCGCCCGGCACTCCCCCACCGCGTGAAGAGGTCCGGCCATGAGAGCGTTCCACGCCCCGCTGTTCCCGTCCTCTGCCGACCGGGCACCGGGGCTGGGCAGGGACCGCATCCGTTCCCTCACGGGAGGCACCAGGTGACCGGCACCGCGGCGGGGGACGCCCAGGACGGTGGCCGTTACGGCGAGGCCGTCTTCCGTCCGGAACAGGCGGGTGAGGATGAGCGCATCGACTTCGGCGCGCTCGCCTATGACGACGTCACCATGGCGCGGCTGCGGGCCCTCGGGGCCGGTCCGGGGTGGCGGTGCCTCGACGTGGGCGCCGGCACGGGCACCGTCTCCCGGCGACTGCTGGAGGAGTCCGGAGTGACGAGTGTGCTCGCGGTGGACCGCGACGTACGCTTCCTCGGCGCGCGGCCCGTACCCGGGCTGGACGTGCTGGAGGCAGATGTCACCGCCCCGGACTTCGCCCCCGGCCAGTTCCAACTCGTCCACGCGCGCTTCGTGCTGATGCACCTGCCCGAGCGCGACCGTGTGATCGCGGCGCTGGCCGAACTGGTCACGCCCGGCGGTGTGCTGGTGCTCAGCGACGCGGTCGACCTGACGAGCGACCGGACGCCCGGGACGCCGTACACCACGGTCATGCGAGCGATGTGGCAGGGGCTGCGGGCGACCATCGGCACCGATGTCTCCTGGGTGCCTGCGTACCCACACCTGCTCCGTACGGCGGGGCTCACGTCCGTCGCCGCCGAGATCCATGTGCCGCCGCTGGTGCCGGGCAGTGCCATCAGCCGCTTCTGGGCGGACACTTGGGAGCGGAGCAGAGCGGCGATGCTCGCCACCGGCCTGGTCGACGACGCGGCTGTCGACGCGGCCGTCCGGTACCTGGACTCCGACGCGTGTGCCGCGCTGTCGGCCGGCATGCTCACTGTCTGGGGACGGAAGCCGGGAAGCCGTGACGTGCGGTGGGCCTGACGATCAGGCGGCGTGGAGACGGCGGCTCCGACGCACGGGCCGGCGACTCGGTGACCCGGCGGCCCGAGCACAACCCCTGCGCGGTGAGCGGCCGTTGCACCGCCTTCGACGCACCGCGGCCGACGACCGTGGGCGCGGTGGTCGAAGACTTGAGCATGTGTGCGACGCCCCTGGCCGGATCGAGGCGAGCTGGAGGGAGGCCACCTGGCACTCACCGTGTTTCCCCGCCCAATCTGCCGTGCGCCTGCACCGACCTGGCCACCTGCCCGCTGCCGCCGGCCGAGAACCGGCTGCCCGTGGCGATCGAGGCAGGGCGGAAGATCCCCTCGAGCGCGGCGGTTCCTGAGTGCCGGGTGCTTCTACGACGGCGCCGATCGGCGCTCGCCTCGTCGCCCCGGCCGTCTGAAGTGGGCATAGGGCGGATACGGTTTGAAGCAGACCAGCAGCTCGAGGGGGTGCCCGCCGCCGGGTGGCTGGACCAGTGTGGGGAGCGCCGTCATGAAGGCCGAGTGGCCCTTGACGACGCCTTTCTGACGCGGCCCCCAGCCCGCCGCGAGGGCGAGGGACATGGCGGCCGAGGCGAACACGTCCCGGTTGCCGAACAGGAAGAAGGTCCGGGCATGGGTGGCGTGCCGCAAGTCGCCGCGGCCGTCGGTCCGTTCGTGGCGTTCGCGCCAAGAGGTGGAGTCCCGGTCGGTGCGTGCCTCGTCGGTGCGGACGGTGAGGGGGGTGCCGCCGACCAGATTGCGTCGCAGTGCGGGCCATCGGCTGGGACGCAGCCCGAGGGTGTGGTGGGCCAGTACCAGGTCGACCAGCTCGCCCACGCCCTCGTCGGGCGGCACGCTGTCGCGCAGGGGGACGTGGACGATCGTGTGCCGGGAGTAGGCGGCGAAGGAGAACAGGCCCGCCAGCCGGTTCAGTCCGTCGTGGTCCCCGAGCAGCGTGCCGATGGGTTCGGGGGCGCGCAGCGAGGTGTGGCGCAGCGGCTGTCCGGGTTGGACGACACGGTGCTCGTGGGGCCCGGTACGAAGCCGGAACTGACGCAGCCTCAGCCGCATGCGTGGTACCTCATGCCCTCAGCATCGCGGCGGGTGAGTCCCGTCGGCAACGGAGATTCACCCGCCCACCGGCGTCTCGCCGGCCCGTCCCTGTGCGCCCGGCGCCAGGGGAGCCGCCGCCCCCTCAGTCGGGCATGGCCTCCCTGGCGCGCCTCTCCATCTCCTCCGGTGGGATGTCCTCCACATGTGTCGCGACATGCCACCGGTGGCCGAAGGGGTCCTCGAACTGCCCGACCCGGTCGCCGTAGAACTCGTCCTTGACCGCGTTCACCTCGGTGGCGCCTCTGGCGAGGGCCTCGGCGAAGACCGCGTCCACATCCTCGACGTACACATACAGGTGCACCGGTGTGCCGCCGAGCGACCTGGGCCCGCGGAAGCCCAGCTCCGGGAACTCGTCCGCGAGCATGACGACCGAGTTGCCGATCTGCAGTTCGGCGTGGTGGACCTTGCCGTCCGGTGAAGCCATCCTCATGCGTTCCGTGGCGCCCAGGACAGCGACATAGAAGTCGACGCCCGCCGCCGCCCCGTCCACACAGATGTACGGCGTGACGCGCGGGTCGTCCTCCGAGAAGGGCTCTGTGCTCACAGTCCACCGCCTTCCGACAGGTGACGGCCGTCGGCCGAGACACATGACAAGCCTGGCACTCATCGGCGAACCACGCAGCCAGACGGGTGTCCGCACACCCCACCCCCCTCCACGAGGCGGCTGCGGCCTGCGGGTGGCACGGACAGAAAAGACATCAAGCACCCCCTCTTCGTAGGAATCAGTGCGGACACATGGGTGACGGACAGGAAAGGGTGAGTAACATCCGCACACAGCACATTCATTTGTCGGGAGGGACTGCCATGACCGAAACGCCTTCGGAGACGACGGATCTCAAGGCGCAGTACACCGCCCAGGTCGCCGCCGACCTCGAACGGAACGCCAAGGAACAGGAGCGTCTCCAGGGAGAGATCGAGGCCCTGCAGGAGCAGCTCCAGAATCTGCGACAGGACCACAGTGTGTTGGCGAACGTGCAGCAGGCACTCGGCTTCGTGACACCTGAGCCCGCTCCCGCGGCCGAAGAGGTCGTCACGGCTCCCGTTCCCCGGCAGAAGACCGCGGCCACCCCGCGGGCCACCAAGCGGACGCGGGCGAAGAAGGCGGAGACGGCCGCTCCCCCGCGGAGCGCCGAGCAGGCGAAGAAGCCCGCCGCCACCAAGACCACGGCTTCCAAGACCACGGAACCCAAGACCACGGCGTCCAAGACCGCGGCATCCAAGCCGGCCACCACCAAGAAGGGCACCGCCAAGACCACGGCGCCCAAGCCCGCAGGCAAGACCACGGCATCCAAGACCACGGCTGCCAAGTCCTCGGCCCCGAAGAAGGATCAGCCCACCCTCGTCGAGCTCATCCGCCTGCACCTCACCGAGCAGAGTGAGCCGCGTTCCGCCGCCGAGGTCGCCGCCGCGCTCACCCAGGCGCACCCCGACCGCCGTATCCAGACCAATGTCGTCCGCACCACGCTCGAGGGGCTCGTCGCCAAGAGCAACGCCCAGCGCAGCCGGCAGGGGTCGTCCGTCTACTACACCGCTCCCGACGCACCGGAGCCCACCGTGCCGTCGCAGGCTGCGGCGGAGCCCGCACAGGCGAACGGCTGAGCGCTCGACAGAGGTCAGCCGGCGGAACGGCGGCCGGTGTTCAGGTCGGCGGCCGCCTCGGCGAACTGGTTGGTGTCGAAAAGCTGGTTGATGTGGCCGCCCAATTCGGACCAGTGGCGTCCGGAGAGTTCGGCGGCGGAACGGGCGTCTCCGTCAGCACACACGTCGATGAGTTCGTCGTGGTGCTCGATGGTGTTGCGACCGCCGAGCAGGGTGGAGAACTTGCGGTAGAGGATGCGGTGGATCTGCGGGTGGAGCTGCTCGACGATCCGGCTGAGGACGGGGTTGTCGGCGGCCTCGATGGGGACGGCGTGGAAACGGTCGTCCGCGTCCAGTGCCGCACTCGTGTCGTTGGCGGCCACAGCCCGTTCGAAGTCACGGTTGGCCTCACGCATGCGCCGGAAGTCGTGTTCGGTCATGACCGGAACGGCGGTCTCGATGGCGAGTCGGTCCAGAGAGCGCAGGACCGCGAGGGTCTTCTCGGCATCGCGGCGGTTGAGGGTGGTGATGCGGGTGTAGACGCCCGGCTTCGCCTCGACCAGGCCGATGTCGGCGAGCCGGGCGAGCGCCTCGCGCACCGGGGTACGGCTGAGGCCGAGGCGCTCGGCGAGCTCACCGTCCCTGACCTTCTCGCCGGGGACGAGTTCGCCGCGCACGATCGAGTCGCGCAGGCGATGAAACACCTCGTCACTCAGGAGGCGACGGGACACGGGGCGGTCAAGTGACATATTGCGTACAGTACATCGCCGGCTCCGGGGCGAGCCGAGGGCTGCTCACTCCTCCGGTACGGCTCCGCCTCCGTCCGCGGGCCGGTGGACCAGGGCGCGGCGGACCAGGGCGCGGCGGACCAGGGCCCGGGCCAGGACGAGCGCCGGGTCGACGAGAGGAACGTCCACGGCATCCGGAGGAAGCCCGAGGGGTACCTCGGTGCAGCCGGCGATCACCGCCTGGGCGCCCCGGCCGGTGAGGCCACGGGCGGCACGGGCCAGGCGCGCGGCCGTCGCGGCGTCGTGGGCGCCGGCCTTCACCGCGCGGACGGCGGTCATGACCTCACGTTCCTGACTGTCGGCGTCCGGCAGGAGCAGGCGGATGCCGAAGCGGTCCAGCCACTCCTGGTAGAGGCCCGCGCGGACGGTTCCGGTGGTGGCGAGCAGCCCGACGGTACGCACGCGCGGGCTCCGCCTGGTCAGGTGCCGGGCCACTTCTCCGATCATGTGGACGATGGGCAGTCCGACAAGGCCGGCGATGCGCGGGACGAACGCGTGCGCGGTGTTGCACGGGATGGCGATGACGGTGGCACCCGCCTCGCGCAGGACACGGCCGCCGTCGAGCAGCCAGGGGGTGGGGTCGGGGCCATGGCCCAGCAGGGCCTCGGTGCGGTCGGGGATGGTGGGGTCGGACCAGATGACCGTACGGAGATGGTCCTGGTCGCTGGAGCCCGGGGTCTCCGCGACGAGCTTGGTGTAGAAGTCGGCGGTGGCCGCCGGGCCCATGCCGCCCAGGATGCCGATGACCTCGGTGGTGCGAGGGACGTTCGGGGCGTCGGTGCGGGTGGTCACGGTGCGAGTTCCTTCTGCGGGGCCTCGGTCTCTGGTTCGGCCGGGGTGCCGGGGATCGTCCGGCCGGCGCGTTTGGACTCGCGTCGGTTCTCGGAGCTGTCGACGGGTGCAATATATTGCGTTCTGCGTGTTGGCGGGTAACACTGATGCCGGAAGCCGCGGCCTGTCAAGGGGCCCGCACGGACGAGGAGCACCGGATGGCACCGACCACGTGCATCGAGCACGACCTGGTGGGGGGGACGAGGAGGTCCCCGCGGACGCCTCCAAGCTCGCTGAACCACCTGCGCGCCGCGTGCGACGCCCTCGCCACCCGCCGTGTGCCGGGTATCACCGCAAACCGCGCCCACCCGCACGACAGCGTCCACCGTTCCATCGGTCTCGTGACCACGCTCGCCCCGCACATCGGCTACGCCGCCTCGACGGCTCTGGCCCGCCGGGAGCGGACCGTCGAGCCGCAGCAGGGGCCAGCCGGCGGAGTTCTGCCCGAAGTCGAAGACCCACACCCCCGGGCGAGGCTGGGCCAGGGAGACCGGGAGGAGCCGGTCGACCACCTGCAGCGGCTCGGCCACGCGCCACACCAGCTCGGTGGTCAGGTTGGGCGGCGGGGGCCGACACCGGCGTCGGTCCACCCCATGGCGGTGCCGTCCCGTCGCCGCGACCTCCCGCCGAGGTCGGCGCCGGGGGCGGTCCAGGCCGGCTGTTCGCGGCGGGCGTCGTGGTCGGAGCCGGAGTACCAGTTCGCGTTGACGGTCGGGCCGAGCGCAGTCCTCCAGGTGCGGTCGCTGACGGCGGTCTCGACCGTGCCGTCGGCCCTGGTGAGCTCCAGACGGGCGATCAGCCGCGGGGTGACCGCGGCGCCCGCGCTCGGATCGGGGCGAGGTCCAGGGTGCCCCGACCCGGCTGGCTCGGCCTGCTAAGGACCTTCATTGCCGCCGGCCGCTGTTCCGGGCGAACGGCGGCAACGACAGCGGCTCCTTGCGCGACCTCTCCGCGCGCGGTCCGGCCGACCGCCGTCTCCCTCGGCGGGGGCAAGATCGGTACGGTGGCGGACAGGACCAGGAGAGGGGCGCAGCGGCCGTGAGCGAGCAGGCAGGCATCAGGACGGCCAAGGACGCCGCCGACCACGAGCTCGTGCTCGCGTTCGGGCGGCTGCAGGGGGCAGCCAACCGGCTGGAGTACATCCTCGGGCGGGCACTGGAGGTGGAGTGCGGCGTGAGCCATCTGATGTTCGAGGTGCTGCTGATCCTCGGACGGGCGGGTGAGCCAGGGCTGTCCATGCGGGCCATCGCCCAGGAGCAGGTCCTCACCTCCGGCGGGGCCACCCGGCTGGTGGACCGCATGGAGGTGGCCGGGCTCGTGACCCGGCAGGAGTCCCCCACCGACCGGCGTGGAAAGCTGGTCCGGCTGACCGCGCTGGGCGAGGAGACGACGGTGCGCGCCGCCCGGGTCCACGTCGAGAACATCAAGGAGTACTTCCTCGGCCCCCTCCCGGAGGCGGACCGCGAGCGGTTCACCGAGGACCTTCGCATCCTCAGCCACACGGCCCGGGACGTCCTGCCCCGGCTGCCTTGACCCGGGCGCGGCCTCCGGCGCGCCGTTTCCGGCCCGACGTCACGACCCGACCGTCACAACCCCGGCGTCCACCCTCGAGCCATGAGCACATGTGACCCACTGCACACACTGGCGAAATACCTGACACGTCAGTTACTGTTCTGTCAGATGATCGCCCACGCCGGGCGGGCCGTCACAAGCCTGTTGAGGTCATGGTGAAGCCGGTCTACGTTTTCGACGCCTACTGCGGCTGGTCCCACGGATTCTCCACCACCCTCCGCGAGGTGGCCTCCCGCCACCTAGAGCTGCCGGTGGAGGTGGTCTCCGGCGGCCTGTTCACCGGGTCGCGCCGGGTACCGATCCGTGAGTTCGGCTATATCCAGGGCGCGAACGCGCAGATCACCGAGCTGACCGGCGCCGAGTTCGGCGAGGGGTACCAGCGCTGATCGCCGACGGTTCGTTCGTCATGGACTCCGAGGCCGCGGCCCGCGGCGTCGCCGCGCTGCGCCAGGTCGCCCCCGACCGGGCCGCCGCCCTGGCCACGGAGGTACAGCACGCCTTCTACACCGACGGCCACAGCCTGTCGGACCCGGACACCTACCGTGCGGTCGCGGAGGCCGCCGGTCTGGACGCCGAGGCCGTCGTGGTCGCGTTCGAGTCGCCCGACGCGCGGGCCGCCGCCCGGGCCGACTTCCGCCGCACGACGGAACTGGGTGTCACCGGCTTCCCCACCCTGCTCGCCGTCGAAGGCGACTCCGCCGTCCCGCTGGCCTACGGCCGCGCCACCCTCGCCCCGGACGTGGAGTGGACGGAGATGGCCGGCTTCCCCCTGGCCGGCACCTACCGCACCCCCGACGGCGTCACCTCGAACGTGATGGAGCAGCTCGGCAAGGACTGGGACGGCTGGACGGCCCACGACGACACCTACGTCGTCGACGGCGAGAACGTCGTCGTCCTGGCCCGCTACACCGCCGTCAACAAGGCCACCGGCAAGCCGATCGACGTCCGGGTCGCACACCACTTCGTCGTACGCGGCGGCCTCATCGTCCGCTTCGAACAGTTCGTCGACACCGCCCTCGTCCGCGACGCGGCGGCGCCCTGAGCGGACCCGGCCGAGGCTCTCCCCCGCCCGGCGGGACCGAAACGGCCGTGCCCCGCTCCTCCCGATGAACCCACCCGCCCCGCGACCGCGCGGGGCGGGTGGTCGGCGTGGCGCGCGGGCCCCTTCCGTCATTCCCCCAGCAGCCGTCGCAGCCACCGCAGGCGGGCCTCCCGGGCGTAGGCCGACAGGGCCGCCTGGGGCACCAGGCCGTCGAAGCGGACGGCGACCCTGGTCGGGGTGGCGGTGGCCGTGCTCGTGTACGCCTTCGTGGGCATGACCCTGGGCGTGCCCGCCGGCTGTCTGCGGGGCTGGACCGACCGGGTCATCGTCGCCGTGCTGGACGTCATGCTCTCGGTCCCGACGGTCATCATCACGCTCGCCGTCTCGCGATCTTCTACCAGAGCAATGTCGCCGCCATCTCGGCTTCTTCGCCTCCGCGGGCCTCGCCCGGATCATCCGCAGCACCTGTCTGGCACTGCGCCAGGAGCTGGTCGTGGACGCCGCGCGAGTGTCCGGACTCGGCCCGGTCCGGATCATGGCACGTCATATCCTCCCCCGCCTGACCGGGCGGCTGCCGGTGCCGGTCTTCCTCTTCTCCGGTTACGCCCTCGCCATCCAGACCGGCCTCGGCTTCCTCGGCCTCGCCACTCCGGCGCCCGCCCCGAGCTGGGGCGGCATGGTCGGGGAGGCCGCACAGATCATGCGGCAGATCCCCTACCTGCTGTTCGTCTCCGGTGGCGTGATCGGCCTGATGTCGCTGTCGTTCGGCCTGGTCGGCGGCGGTCTGCGCGACCTCGAACAGGACCGGCGGCGGGTCACCGGCGGCCGGCTGCCGCGGCCCGCGCCGACCGCCCCGGACACCGCGGAACCGCCGACCGGTGCGCTGCTCGCCGTCCGCGACTACTCCATCGCCTTCGCCACGCCACAGGGACCACGCACCGTCGTCGACTCCATCGGCTTGAGGTGAAGGCGACCGCGTGAGGGCGGGTGCGGGCCCGGTTCCTCAGCCCTCCAGCGGCTCGTGGTCGAACCAGTCGAAGTGCACGGCTCCGGCGGTGGCGAACAGGCCGAGCACCCGGCCCGTGAAGCCGCCGGCGACCTCCGTGGACAGATAGCGGCCGTCCAGCGAGGCCAGTTCGACGAAGGTGCCGTCCTGCTCCTCGAAGCCGAGCGAGACGAAGTCGGGGCCGGTGCGCGCGTCGGTCATGGTGTGCACCGGAGTGGTCTCCACGCGGAGCACCACGGGCCCCGGGGGCACCGGCCGGGATGCCACCACGGTGTGCAACGGGCCGATGCGGGCCCGCACCCGCACCTGCCCGGACGCGATCTCGACGGAGTAGTGGTGGCTCTCGTCGAGGCGGACGGCCAGACCACCGGCCTGCCCCTCCCCCACGTCGGCCAGGGTGCGCACCCGGCACGCCCGGTGCTGCTGGCGCCGGCCCAGGAACGTCACCTCGGCGTCGTCGAGCGACGCTCCGCGGGCACGCAAGGTCAGCCAGCCGGACCGTTCCTTCGTGGTGCAGTCCTCCGGAGGGCGCCGGCGCAGGGAGATCCACTGCGGGGCCAGGTCGGTGACGTCGAAGTCGTCCCGGCGCTCCGGCGGGGCGGCGGGTGGTTCCAGGGGCCAGGGCGGTGCGGGCAGGTCGGTCGACAGTTCGCCCACGACGGGCCAGCCGTCGACCCACTCGACCGGGGCGAGGTAGGTCTCCCTGCCGAGCACGTGCCAGCCGGGGGTGCCGCCGCCCGGCCGTACGCCGAGCAGCACCATCCACCACGAGCCGTCGGGTCCCTGCACGAGGTCGGCATGGCCGGTGTTCTGGATGGGGTGGTCGGTGCCGCGGTGGGTGAGGATCGGGTTCGCCGGGCCGGGTTCGAAGGGGCCGGTGGGTGCGCTGCCGCGGGCGACCGAGACGCCATGGCCGCGCTCGGTGCCGCCCTCGGCGATGAGCAGGTACCAGTGGTCGCCGACGTGGTACAGGTGCGGCGCTTCGGGGGCCTTGGCGCCGGGCGCGCCGGACCACAGCCGGCGGCGTTCGCCGAACGTCTCGCCGGTGTGGGGGTCGAGGCGGATCTGTCCGACTCCGGCGGTGGTGCACCAGCAGGTGCCGTCCTCGTCCCAGGCGAGGTCGGGGTCGATGCCGTGCACGCCGGGCAGCGGGATCGGGTCCGACCAGGGGCCGGCCGGGTCGGTGGCCGTGAACAGCAGATTGCCGTCGGCGCTGACGTTGGTGACGATCAGCCAGAACCGGCCGTCGTGGTGGCGCAGGGTGGGTGCGTAGAGCCCCCCGGAGGAGGCCGTGTCCGGTGGCAGGCGCAGTTGGCCCGGGCGGTCGAGCGCATTGCCGATCTGGGTCCAGTGCACCAGGTCGCGGCTGTGGAAGAGGGGGATGCCGGGGAAGTACTCGAAGCTGGAGCACGCGAGGTAGTAGTCGTCGCCCGCCCGGCAGATGGACGGGTCGGGGTGGAAGCCGGGGATCACCGGGTTGCTGATGGTGCGCCCCGTCTCGGACACGCTCGTCACCCTCATCGGGTCCTTTCGCCGTCGAGAAAGTTTCTCCATCTGGGACAGATACTTTCTCGATCAGGCTAGCCAGGGGGTGTCCTGACGGTCAATGAGCCCGAGTGTCAGCCCTTGGGCGGAGCCGTGCTGGAGCGGACCGTCAGGGTCGTCGCGATCTCCAGGCCGGCCTGCGGCGCGGGCTCGCCACGGCCGAGGGTGAGCGCCAGTTCGGTCGCCGCCACGGCCATCTCGGTGAGGGGCTGGTGAACAGTGGTCAGGGGCGGGTCCACCCAGGCCACGACCGGCAGGTCGTCGAAGCCGACGACGCTCAGGTCGTCGGGGATGCGCAGGCCGGCCTCACGGGCGGCCTGGTAGACGCCGAGCGCCTGGAGGTCGTTGGCGGCGAAGACGGCGGTCGGGCGCTGCGGCAGCTCCAGCAGGGAACGTGCCGCCTCGTAGCCGTCCGCGCTGGTGAGCGGTGCGTACACGATGAGTTCCGGCTCGACCGGCAGACCGGCCGATCCCAGCGCGGAGCGGTATCCGTCCAGCCGGGCGCTGCAGTACAGCTGGTCCGGCGGGCCGCTGATCATGGCGATGCGGCGGTGTCCGAGCTGGGTGAGGTGGCGGGTCGCTGCCCGG
Source organism: Streptomyces sp. NPDC057438 (assembly GCF_042802995.1). Lineage (NCBI taxonomy): Bacteria > Bacillati > Actinomycetota > Actinomycetes > Kitasatosporales > Streptomycetaceae > Streptomyces > Streptomyces sp. NPDC057438. Next base: position 26,333 of record NZ_JBHVDD010000088.1, on the reverse strand, counting down.
CCGCCGGACCAGTTGGTGGCCCCCACGAACGGGACGTCGTCGGGGAGTTCGGTCGCCGGGTCGACGACGACGAACGGGATGCCCTTCGCCCTCAGCTGCTCCCGCTCGGCCTCGGAGAGCTGGGCCACCGACAGGACGCAGTTCGGCCGCCGGGAGACGGTGTCGTCCCAGGTGAGCGGGTCCGTGTCATGCAGTCCGAACTCGGACACCATGACGCCGACGCGGTGTTGGCGGGCCACTCGCTCGACGCCCCGGATGATCTCGACGGCCCACATGTGCTTCAGCTCGCGGAAGACCAGCTCCACCACGTTGCTCCGGCCGGCGCCGGATGGCTTGCGGTACCCGTAGCGGTTGACCAGCTCCTCGACGCGGGCGCGGGTATCGGCGGAGACGCCGGACTTGCCGTTGATCACCTTGGACACGGTGGGGACCGAGACCCCCGCCGACTCGGCGATGAACGCGATCGTGACCGGCCGGGAGGTGTCGTCCCCCGCACCGTCGCTGACCGCCGGCCGGTCGGCCGCTCCGGTCGCCTCGTCCGCGTCGTCCGCCAAGGCAGTCCGCCCTTCTCGTGTTTCGTGAACGTGCGCGTCCATTCTGGCATCCCGATACCGCCGCACCTGTGGCCTCTGACACGTCCTCATGTTAATTTCTCCGCCGCACAGAGCGAAACTTTCTCCATCCGAGTCGTATCTCTGTCGGCCACCGGTCGGCTCCACGTGTCGCACACCCCCAACCGAAGGTGCGCATGATGACGAGAAGACTCGCAAGGGACGTGACCGGTACGCCCGCCTGAGGGCCGACGCCGAGCGGCCGGGCCCCGGCCGCTCGGTCCGGCACCGGTAGGCACGCCGAGGAGCTCCGTGTGGCCTGGGCGGCCGATCCGGACCCCGTGGCCGCGAGTGCCGGCTGGGCGCTGACCACCGAACGGGGGACGAAGAGGCCGGAGGGTCTCGACCTCCCCGTGATGCTGGATCGAGGCGCGGATGAAGGACGCACCGGACCGCCTGCAATGGGCGATGAACCGCTGTCCGGCCCGGATCGGCATCGACCACGCCGAGCACCGCGCCCGTGCGATCGACATCGGTGAGCGTCTGGGGTGCTCAGGGACTACCCGACCTCCCCCGGCTGCACGTCCCCGTACGCGCCGGCCTGGATCGCCGAGATGGTGCGGCGGCAGCGGGCGGGGTAGCAACGGGCGCCCGGGCTCGCACCCCGCCGGCCTCTACTGGGGCTGAGTCGCGATCTGGATCAGGTTGCCGCAGGTGTCGTCGAGGACGGCGGTGGTGACGGGGCCCATCTCCAGGGGCTCCTGGGTGAAGCGCACCCCGAGGCCGCGCAGACGCTCGTACTCCGCCCGTACGTCGTCGACGGCGAACTGGGCGAGGGGGATGCCGTCCCCGACGAGCGCGTCGCGGTAGGGCCGGACGGCAGGATGACCGGCGGGCTCCAGGAGGAGTTCGGTGCCGTCGGGCTCGTCCCGCGAGACGACGGTCAGCCAGCGGTCCTTCTCGCCCAGCGGGACGTCGTGCTTCTTCACGAAGCCGAGGATCTCGGTGTAGAAGTGTTCGGCCTTGGCCTGGTCGTCGACGAAGACACTGGTCAGACGGATTTTCATGAGGTGCTCTCCTGCGGTCCGGAGGGGTCGGGCACGGGCCACCGCTCGGTGATCTGCCGCAGCGGGCCCGTGTTCAGGTCGTGGAACTTGTAGCGGCCCTCCCGCCGGGTCCCGACGAGCCCGGCGGCCTCCAGCACGGCGAGGTGCTGGGAGACCGCCTGGCGCGAGATGCCGAGCCCGTGCTTCATGGTCAGCCGCGAACAGATCTCGAACAGCGTCTGCCCGGACTGCTCGGCGAGCTCGTCGAGGATGGTCCGGCGGGTGGGGTCGGCCAGGGCTTTGAACAGGTCGTCGGCCACACCCCCACCATAGGCAAGCAGCCACTTGCCTATCAAGTCCCGGCGCGCCCCGTTCCGATACACCCCCGCCGCACCGCGGGTCACAGCCCGAACAGCTCCGCCGCGTTGTCGTGGCACACCGCCCGCAGCCAGCGCTCCCCCAGGCCCAGGCGCTCCAGGGCGTGGAGCTGGTGGAGGTAGGGGTAGGGGATGTTGGGGAAGTCGGAGCCGAGGAGGACCCGGTCGCCGAGGGCGGCCAGCCGTGGCAGGGCCCGGCGGGGGAACGGCATGAACCCCTCGCTGAAGTCGGTGAACGCCATCGTCGTGTCGAACCGCACCTCCGCGTACCGCTCGGCGAGGCCGAAGAACTCCTCGTACTCGGGCATGCCCATGTGCGCGACGACCAGCCGCAGCCGGGGATGGCGTGCCAGCACCCGCGCGATCGGCTCCGGGCCGGTGTACGTGCCGGGCGCGGGCCCGGAGCCGCAGTGGACGACCACGGGGACACCGGCCTCGGCCAGCAACCCCCATGCCGGGTCCAGGAGTTCGTCGGCCGGGTCGTACGCCCCCACCTGTACGTGCGCCTTGAAGACGCGCGCGCCCTCTTCGACGGCCTCCCGGACGTACGCCGCGACGTCCGGCTCGGGGTAGAGCGTGGCGGTGTGCAGACAGCCAGGGGTGCGGCGGGCGAAGCCGGCCGCCCAGCCGTTCAGCCAGCGGGCCATGCCCGGCTTGTGCGGGTAGAGCATCGAGGTGAACGCCCGCACGCCGAAGTCCCGGAGCAGGTCCGCCCGTTCCGCCTCCTCCTGGCGGTACGTGATCGGCCACTCCATACCGCCGGTCAGCGGTCCGAGCGCGTCGAAGTACGCCCACACCTTGCGCAGGACGCGCTCGGGCATGAAGTGCGTGTGGACGTCGACCAGACCGGACAGGCCGAGCGACTCCGAGAAGCGGCGGACCTCTCCGGCCTCCTCGCCCAGGGGCACCTCACGGGGATGATCATTCATGCCGTCCACGATCGGCTCCAGCACGGTGACAGGTCCACCACCGCGCACGGGCGATCCGTGAGGCATCCGTCACCCTGCCGTTGTCGCCGCGGCGGCTACGGATTGCCCGCCACCGGCTGCACCTCCTCGACGTACAGCCGGAAGACCAGACGGAAAGAGCCGTTCAGTCTTTCCCTCGGCGACACCGACATCACACCGAGGCTGATCCACAGGTCTTGAGCATTGCGCCCTCCCGCCGATCCCGGATCGTTCGCAGAACCAGTTCTCACTCAAAGCGGGACGGCCCCCCTTCTGAGACCTGTACAGCGCGAGAATCCGGGCCCATGACGGTCCCTCAGCCCCTACTTCGCACCGATGCGTCGCGGCCTGACCGACGGTGACAACGACGGCGAGCGGGTCCGGCAGACCTCACCGCCCTGCTGCTGCGCCGACCCGCCGCTGCCCCTTGGGGCACGCCAAGTCTGCCCCTGCGGCTCTGGGAACGTGATCTCCACCGTGCCACCCTGCATGATCGGTTCGCCTGTGAGTGTCGGAGGATGACGGATGTCGAAGGCTCAGGCCGAGAACGCCACGACACGGAAGGAGCAGGAGAAGCGTCAGGCGCGGGCGACTCGCGCTCCCGCCGTGCCGCCGCTGCTCTCCCTCCAGAGGAGCGCCGGAAACGCGGCGGTCGTCCAGATGCTGCGGCAGGCCGGGCACATGGCGGCGCAGGACCGGCACGAGCACAACGCCGGATGCGGGCACGAGCCGGTACGGCGCTCCTCGGACGACGCCGTCGTCGCGCGCGCCGTGACAGAGGACGAGCAGGTGGAGGACACCAGCCCGGAAAGGCAGAGCGCCCTGCTGGACGCCGCGCTGAAGTCACCGAGTCAGGCGCTGCCCTCGTCGGTGGTGGCGAAGGCGGGGGCGTTCTTCCAGAACGACCGGCTGTCCGCCACCCGCGTCCACCGCGGCGAGGTGGCGCAACGGGCCACGACGGCGATGGGGGCGGAGGCCATGACCATCGGCCACCACGTCTTCCTCTCCGCCAGGGCGGCGGGCGACGAGCGGCTGATCGGCCACGAGCTCAGTCACGTCGACAAGAACCTCAAGGGTGTGCCGGAGACGGGCCACAGCAACGGCGCGGGAGTCACCGTCACCGATCCGGGGCAGAGCTCGGAACGGGCGGCCGAGGCCGACGGGCACGCCTACGCCTCGGGCGTGACGACCGCGCCCTCCGCCATCGTCCACCGCAGTGCCGTGAGTGCGGCGGGCGGGCCGGTGCAGCGCATGACGCAGGACGAGGAGGACAGGCCGGGCTGGGGACGGGTCGCTCTCCAGGACCAGCCTCCGGGGCCGAGCGAGGAGGATTACATCGCGCGGCTGCCGGAGGACAGCGAGGAGGAAGTTCTCCTGAAGCGAGGCGTGACGCCCACGCAGAAGAAACACATGGAGCGGGACTTCATGAGGCACAGCTTCGTCAGCTTCTCCAAAATGCTCCAAGTGCCCGACGAGAATGCCACGGCGCCCGATCGGGAGCACATCCACAGCTACACGAGCGGGCACCGCAATGACGATTCGGCCAAACTGGTCGAATTCTCCTCCAATCCCGGAATAGCCTCCATCTTCGGCTCGGAAGCCCGTTTCGGGTACGTCCTCACGGTGAAGATCAAGCGGAAATACCTCCGCAAGGGGTCCAGCGGCTCCGAGAAGGGCTGGATCGCCCAGCAGGGCGCGCCCTTCAGCATCGTCTCGGTCGAAGAGAAGGACAGCGTCAAGGGCGGCGACGCGGTCCCGCTGACCGACGCGGAGTTCCGCGAGGTGGTCAAGAAGGAGGAGATGGCCGAGTTCCTGCTCAATTTCGCCAATCCGGCATTCATGGGGCAGCACATGGCGCAATTCGCGGGCACGGAAAAAGTGAAAGAGGCCAAGAGGATCGCCGAAATGAAGAAGCAGTTCCAGGACTGACCTCGGTTCTTCGGTGAAGTTCGGTCGTTGAGCGGCCTGGCGGTTCGCCCGGAACGTCCCTCATCGCGTGAGGGCGGGCCGTCGCGTGTCGCTGCGGGGCAGGGCTTGATTCAATTCCTCGAGTGTCCGGGTGTTGATGGTGCCCAGGATGGCGAGTGATCGCTCGGGATCGTGGCGGGTGATGTTCCCGCCCCCCGTCCGGCCGGTGTGGATCTCATCGGGCCGGGCACTCGGCCCTCGACCGGGGTGGACCGGCTGGAGGTGTGTCATGGCGGTACGGCATCGTCTGATCAAGGTGAGTCCGCAGGTCGTGTGGGCCGTCCTCGCGGACGGCACCCGGTACGCGGAGTGGGTGGTGGGGACGTCGTCCTCCGAGCCGGTGCGCGGCCTGTGGCCACAGGTGGGCTCGGCGATCGAGTACGAGGTCCGGGTGGGCCCGCTGCGACTGTGCAACGAGACCGTGGTCCGGTACTGCGACGAAGGCTCCGAGCTGGGTCTGGAGGCGCGGGCCGGGGCGCTGGGGACGGCGCGGATCTCCTTCCGGCTCCGACCCTGGGGACCGTACTGCCTGGTCATCGTGGACGAACACCCGCTGCAGGGCGTGGGCGGAGCGCTCCACAACGTGGGCGTGGAGGCGCTGATCCAGCTCCGGCACCGCGCGATGCTCGCCCGGCTCGCCGGTCTCTGCGAGGCGCGGGCCGAGGACGGCGCCGAGGCCGAGCGGCCCACGAAGCTCCACGGGCGGCGCAGGGCCGCGGGCCACGGCACCGGCGGCCATGCCTGACGCGGTGGTGATCGGAGCCGGCCCCAACGGGCTGGTGGCCGCCAACCTGCTCGCCGACGCCGGATGGAGCGTGGAGGTCCTGGAGGAACAGCCCGCGCCCGGCGGCGCGGTGCGCCACGACAGGGGCGTGGACCCCGACTTCGTGAGCGACCTCTTCAGTTCCTTCTACCCCCTCGCCGCCGCCTCCTCGGTACTGGCACGGCTCGGCCTGGACGAGCACGGCCTGCGCTGGAGCCATGCCCCGCACGTCCTGGCCCATCCGCTCGGCGACGGCAGGTGCGCGGTCCTGTCCCGGGACATCGACACCACCGCCGCCTCCCTAGACGCCTTCCACCCGGGCGACGGGGACGCCTGGAGGCGCCTGCACAGGACCTGGGAGGACCTCGGACCCGACATCGTCGACGCGCTGTTCACCCCCTTCCCGCCGGTACGCGCCACCGCCCGCCTCGCCGTCAGGCTGAGGGCGGCCGGCGGCCTGCGGATGGCCCGCACCCTGGTCGCGCCGGTCCGCCGCATGGGGGACGAGGAGTTCCGGGGCGAGGGCGGCAAGCTGCTGCTGGCCGGGAACGCCCTGCACGCCGACCTCGCGCCGGAGGCCGCGGGCAGCGGCGGATACGGCTGGCTGCTGTGCATGCTCGGCCAGACGTACGGCTTCCCCGTGCCGGCCGGAGGCTCGGGCGCCCTTACGGCGGCCCTCGTCAGCCGGCTGCGGGCGCGTGGCGGGACCGTGCGCTGCGGCCGGCGGGTCAGCCGGGTCCTGGTGCGCGGCGGCCGGGCCGCCGGGGTGCTCACCTCCGACGGCGAGAAGGTGGCCGCGCGCCGCGCGGTACTGGCGGACGTCTCCGCGCCGGCCCTGTACGGCGAACTCGTCGACGCGGAACACCTCCCGCCGCAGCTGATGGCCGACGTACGGCGCTTCCAGTGGGACTTCGCCACGTTCAAGGTCGACTGGGCCTGTGACGGTCCCGTGCCCTGGCTCGCCGAGGCGGCGGCGCGGGCGGGAACGGTCCACCTCGCCGACGGCGTCGACGAACTCACCCGCTGCGCCGCCCAGATCGCCATGGGGCAGGTGCCCGACCGGCCCTTCGCCCTGTTCGGCCAGATGACGACCGCGGATCCCTCCCGCTCTCCCCGGGGCACCGAAGCCGCCTGGGCCTATACCCATGTGCCGCACGTCATCAAGTCCGACGCGGGCGAGGAGGGGCTGACGGGCAGCTGGAACAGCACGGAGCAGGAGGTGATGGCCGACCGCGTCGAACGTCAGGTGGAGCGGTTCGCGCCGGGGTTCCGCGCGCGTATCCGCGCCCGGCGGGTGCTGGCCCCGCCCACCCTCCAGGCGCTCGACCGCAATCTGCACGGCGGAGCCATCAACGGCGGCACCGCGGCACTGCACCAGCAGCTGTTCTTCCGCCCCGCCCCCGGCACCGGCCGCCCCGAGACCCCCGTGGACGGCCTCTACCTCGCCTCCGCCTCCGCCCACCCGGGCGGCGGGGTGCACGGCGCCCCCGGCGCCAATGCCGCCCGCGCGGCACTGCGCCGGCGTCGGCTGCCCGGGCTCACCCGCGCCCAGCGCGTCCTCGCCCACCGCGACCGAACCGGGCGCGCACAGGCCCGGTCGGGAAGGGAGCAGCCGTGAAGGACAGCCCGCTGATGGACCGTACCGTCGTGGTGACCGGAGCGGCCCGCGGCATCGGAGCGGCACTGGCGGACGCGCTCGCCCGGCGAGGCGCCCGGCTGGCCCTCCTCGACCACGACGAACCGGCGCTGAGGGCGACCGCCGCCGCCCTGCCCGGCACGGCACTGGCGATCCCCACCGACGTCTGCGACGGCACCGCCCTCGACGCCGCGGCCGAAGCAGTCCGGGCCCGCCTGGGACCGCCCTCGGTCGTCGTGGCGAACGCGGCTGTCGCCGAGGGCGGCCCCTTCGCCCGGTCGGACCCCGACACCTGGCGGCGAGTGATCGACGTCAACCTGATCGGCAGCGCACAGACCGCCCGCGCCTTCCTGCCGGACCTCGTGCGGACCGCCGGCTACCACCTGCAGATCGCCTCACTGGCCTCGATCGGCGCCGCCCCGATGATGAGCGCGTACTGCGCCTCCAAGTCCGGCGTCGAGGCCTTCGCCCACACCCTGCGCGCCGAGACGGCCCAGCACGGGGTGGCCGTGGGCATCGCCTACCTCGGCTGGACGGACACCGAGCTGATCCGCGACGCCGACCACTACGTGACCCTGCGCGAGCTGCGCGCCCACATGCCGCCCCCGGCCCGGCGCGTCCAGCCCACCGCGACCGTGGCCGCCCGCCTCACCGACGCGGTGGAACGGCGGCGGACCGCCGTCTACGTCCCCCGGTGGCTGCGCCTGATTCAGCTGACCCGGGCCGCGATCCCGCCCGTCGTCCTGCGCGCGACCCGCCGCACCCTCCCCCGCATCGAAGCGGAGCAGCCCCTCCACCCGACCGGCCTGCTCGGCCCGGGCGGCCGCGCCAACGGCACCACCCGCGCGGGCGTCTGAAGAGGCCGCCGGAACCACTCCGCACACACCTTCGCGTCCACCCGCCGGGCCGCACGCGCGATGACCATACGTGACCATTCAGATACTCTGCGGAAACGGCGACATGACGGAAGCCCGGGCGAGGAGGCGCGTATGGACGCGGGCAGGCGGCGGTTTCCCGGCAGGTGGAGGGCGGTGGCGGCGGGAGTCGCCACGCCACTCGTCCTGTCACGGCACCCGCTCCGGGAGAGTCGGGCCCGACCGGGCAGCGGCGCCGACGCGGACACCTCGGCGGGGCCGCAGCGCGTCACCGGCGCCGAGGGTCACGCCGGTGACCGTACCGGCCACGAGCGGTTCATGCGGCTCGCCGTCTCGCAGGCCCGAAGGAACCCCGCATGGCCGTTCGGCGCGGTGATCGTCGGCACCCGTACCGGCCGGGTCCTGGGGAGCGGGGTCGACACCGGTGCGGACAGTCCACGGCTGCACGGCGAGGTGGTCGCCATGAACGACTACGTACGCCGGCACGGCAACCGGGGCTGGGCCGCCACGACCCTCTCCACCACGGGGAACCCTGCTCGATGTGCATGAGCGCGCCGTCCCGGGCGAACGTGCGACGCGTCGTGCGGGCCGGCTCGAGCGACGAGATCCGCCGCACCGGCATCGCCCAGATCGCCCTGTCCGCCCCCGAGGTGGCCGCTGCCGCGCGGTCCTTCTCCACCCCGGAGCTGCTCCTGGGCGGCGTCCTGGCCGACCGTACGAACCGTCTCTTCCAGGAGGCCCGGCGGCTGCGCGAGGCGCGTCCCGCCGCCCCCTCCGGTGACCGTGGCGCGTAGGGCCGGGCGGGGCGGCGGGGGCCACGGCGTGGAGCAGGCGCTCGACGAGCTCTACGCCACGCCACCCCCGTCGTTCGTCTCCCGCCGCGAGGAACTGGCGGCCGAGGCCAGGGCCGACGGACGCGTGGAGGAGGCGCGTCGGATCCGCGCAGCGCGGCGCCCCTCGCTCGCCGCCTGGACGGCCAATCTGCTGCTGCGCTCGGAGCCCGAGGAGAGCCGGCGGTTCCTGGAGCTGGGGCGGGCGTTGCGCGAGGCCTACCAGGGTATGGACTCCGCCGGGATCAAGGAGCTGTCCGAGCAGCGCCGGAGCATCGTCGCCGCCATGTCCCAGCAGGCCGCCGGGCTGGCCGCCGAGGCCGGTCACAGGCTGTCGGAGCCGGTGCGGCGGGAGGTCGAGGCAACCCTGCGCGCCGTGCTCGCCGACCAGGAGGCAGCCGAGCGGTGGGCCACCGGGCGTCTGGAGAGCGCCCTCACCCCGCCGACCGACTTCCCCGGCCGTACCGCAGCGACCGCGCCGGCCGCCGCGTCCCGCGAACCCGCCCGCTCGACGGCCGCGACGGCTTCTCCGCGCTCCCGCGCGAAGGACGAGGTCGCCGAGCGGCGTCGCCAGAAGCAGGAACGGCTCGGCCGGGCCCGTGAGGCGGCCCGGGCCGCCGACCGGCAGGTGCGTGACCTGCGTGCCGCCCGGAAGGACGCCGAGGCGGTACTGGAACGGGCTCGTGAACGGCACGACCGGGCGGAGAGCGACGTGTCCGACGCCGAGCGGCGGCTGGGTCAGGCGCGAGAGGAACGCGAGCGCGCGGACCACGAGCGGCAGCAGGCGGAGAAGGAGTGCACGGCGGCGGCCGAGGCCGTGTCCCGGGCCGAGCGGGCAGCCCGCGAGGCCGCCCGGGAGGTGAAACGGCTGTCCGGGCGGTCCACCGGCTAGGTGTATTGATCACGAGCGTTGTTCGATGCGTGCTCTCGGCGTGCCGGGCCGAAGACCTCGTACTGGACGTACGTGGGCTTTCGCCCGGTGCGGCGAGAGGCCGTGCCGGGCGTCGCGACGCCGCGGAGATCCGTCAGAAGGGCCCTGGCGCGGACGGGCCTTCGGCAGGACGGGGCCTGCGGACGCCTCCGGCGGGACGGAGCCTGTGAGAGCGGCAGTCGGCGGACCGCTCCGTCGACATTCCGGGCAGGTGGGATGCGGTGCGCGGGGCACCGGCCGGGCAGGCCGGTGAGCCTGCCCGGCGCGGAACACCGCAGCCGTGGCATCGTGGCCGACGGGTGCGCGGTCCTCGTCCGGGGCCGATGGTCGCGGGCCCCTGCCAGAAGGAGCCCGCGCCCACCGCCGGGTGCCGTGCCGCCCCGCCGCACGCCCGTCACGTCATGCCGACGCCGGTGCCCGGAACACGTCCGCGTGCCGCGCGGCCCACTGGGCGAAGGTACGGGCGGGGTTGCCGGTGACCTTCTCCACCGTGTCGACGACCGTCCGGCCCACCTCGGGGGTGTTTCCGTACGCCTCGACCAGGAAGCCGATCACGTCGTCGGGGTGGCCCGCCGCCCGCCACTGCGCCACGGCCTGTTCCTCGGTGAGTTCGGTCAGGGCGATCTCCCGGCCCCGGGCGGCGGCGATCGCGTCCACCTTGTCGCCGACGGTCAGCAGCTCGGGACCGGTGATCACGTACTCCTGGCCGGCGTGGCCCTTCTCGGTGAGGGCCACCGCGGCGACGGCGCCGATGTCGCCTTCGTGGACCATGGCGCTCAGCCGGGAGACGAAGGGCTCGCGGACCTCGTCCGAGGCCACGATCCCGTCCGCCCACTCCAGGGCGTTCGCCATGAACTCGACCGGCATGAGCACCGTCCAGTCCACCCCGTCGTCGGCACGCACCGCGTCCTCCAGCGGGGTGGGTCCGCCGCCGTGCAGCACGGTGATCCGGCGTACGCCCGCCGCGCGAGCCAGTTGGAGGATCCTCGGGCCGGTCTCCAGCGGAGCGAAGTAGGCGCCGCCGAAGGTGATCAGGTGGAGGCCGGTGACGCCGTCCAGGGCCGGGACCAGGCTGTCCGGTTCGGCCAGGTCGCCCTGGACGACCTCGACCTCGGCGGGGAGGGCAGCCCTGGACGCGTCCCGGGTGAGGGCGCGTACCGCGTGGCCGCGGGCCAGGAGTTCGGTGACGACCTGACGGCCGACGGTACCGGTGGCGCCGGTGACAAGAATTCTCTGCGTCTGTGTCATGACACGACCGTAGGGAGCCTTGCGGTCAACTTCGTTCCGCAAGGCGCGCGTTGGGGTCTGCGACGCCGGGCGGAACCGAACGCGGCCGACGAGACGCACACCACTCCTCTCAAATAGGTATCTGAGATGCAATATTGCTAGGCTGCCGCCGTGAGGCTGACCCGATACACGGATCTCGCACTGCGGGCAGTGATGCGCCTGGCCGTCGTGGACGGCGAGGAGTTGTTGACCACCCGGCAGATCGCCGACTCCATGAACGTCCCCTACACCCACATGGCGAAGGCGATCGCCCAGCTGCAGCACCTCGGGGTGATCGAGGCGCGGCGCGGACGCAACGGCGGGCTGACACTCACCGACGCGGGCCGCGACACCCCCGTCGGCAGCCTGGTCAGGACACTGGAGGGAGACCGGGAAGCCGTGGTGTGCGAGGGCGACACCCCCTGCCCCCTGTCCGGCGCCTGCCGGCTGCGGCGGGCACTGCGTGAGGCACAGGAGGCGTTCTACTCCTCGCTCGACGGGGTGACCGTCGGCGATCTGGTGGCCTCACCGACGGGGCCGGTACTGCTGGCACTGGGCGCCCCACCGGGATGACCGACCGGAGTCCCCGTTCACCTCGCTCGGCCACGATCGACCGCGATCACCGGGCGACACGTGCGGCCAAAAATGCGCATCCCATGTACCAATTCAATTCAACTCCGACCAGTCCAGGAGTGAGTCTGACGCTTTCCGCGCAGTCGACCCCCGTCGTCCGGGCGACACTTCCCGTGGTGGGGGCCTCCCTGACCACCATCACGGAGTTGTTCTACCGGCGGATGTTCGAGGAGCGTCCGGAACTGCTGCGGCATCTGTTCAACCGGACCAACCAGGCCACCGGCGCCCAGCGCGAGGCACTGGCCGGCTCGGTGGCGGCCTTCGCCACCCTGCTCGTCGAGCGGCCCGGCGAACGCCCGGACGCCGTCCTCGCACGCATCGCCCACAAGCACGTCTCGCTCGGCATCACCGCCGACCAGTACCCGCTGGTCGGGCGCCACTTGCTCGGCGCGGTGGCCGAGGTCCTCGGGGACGCCGTCACGCCCGAGGTCGGCGCCGCCTGGGACGAGGTCTACTGGTTGATGGCGAACGCCCTGATCGCCGTCGAGGCACGGCTGTACGCGGAGGCCGGCGTGGCGGACGGAGACGTGTGGCGGCGCATGGAGGTCGCCGAGCGGCAGCAGGAGTCCCCCGAGGCCGTCTCCTTGGTCCTGCGCAGGACCGACGGCCGCCCCACTGTGCCGTTCCGCCCCGGCCAGTACGTCAGCGTCCGCGTGGAACTGCCCGACGGCGCCCGTCAGATCCGCCAGTACAGCCTCTCCACCGCGCCCGATCACAAGACCTGGCGCATCACCGTCAAGCGCGAGAGGTCCGCCGACGGTTCGGTGCCCGACGGCGAGGTCTCGTCGTGGCTGCACGCCCATGCCGAGGTGGGCGACCTGCTGGACGTGTCGCTGCCGGCCGGTGACCTCGTTCTGCCCGAGGACGACACGCCTCTCTTCCTCGCCTCCGCAGGCATCGGCATCACCCCCATGCTGTCGATGCTCGACCATCTCGCGCTCACCTCCGCCACGCGCCCGGTCACCGTCGTCCACGCCGACCGCACCCCCCTCGACCACGTCCACCGTGACGAGCAGGCGGACCTCGTCAGCCGTCTGGCCGACGCCGACCTGCATCTGTGGTACGAGAACGACGCCCATCTCTCCCCCGGCACCCACGTCGCGGCCGGCCGCGCCACGCTCGACCACCTCACGCTGCCCGCCGACACCACCGCCTACCTCTGCGGACCGCTGCCCTTCATGCGCCTGGTGCGCGGCGAGCTGCTGGCCAAGGGACTGCACCCGTCGGCCGTCCACTACGAGGTGTTCGGCCCCGACCTCTGGCTCGGCGAATAGGCACGCCCACACCACGGGGACCCCTCGCGCGCGACGGGAGCCGGCGGCGCCGGTCGCGGCCGTACCCACCCTCGGAGGAACCGCATGACACACGACGACGGCCGACGGCGGCCGCCCGACGGCCCGGAGCGGCTGCCCGACATCCGCGACCGTGAGGACGTGGAGCGCCTGGTGCGGGCGTTCTACGACCAGGTCCTCGGCGACCCGCTGATCGGGCGGCGCTTCACGGAGGTGGCCCGCATCGACCTGGCCACCCATCTGCCCGTGATGGCCGACTTCTGGGAGAGCGTCCTGCTCACTCCGGGTGTGTACCGCCGCAACGCCCTCCGGGCCCACCGCGACCTGCACACCAGGAGTCCGCTGCGGGCCGAGCACTTCGACCGCTGGCTGGAGTTGTGGACCGTCACCGTACGCGCGCGCCACGCCGGACCGGTGGCCGACCGGGCGGTCGCCAGGGCGCAGGTCGTGGCCAGGGCACTGCTGCACCACACGGCCGGCGACGGACGCCCCCGTACGGTTCGCGGCCCGGTCCCCGTCGACATCGAGGGCGCCGTCGGACCTCCGAGGTGAGGCAGCGGTCTCTCCCGAGGCCGGGCGCGCCCGCAGGCACGGGCGGACGCCGGCACCCGTGCCTGCCGTACGGGCGCGTGGCGCCCGTGAAGTGCCTGGGTAGGCTTTCACCGGGGTCGCGCACCGTGTGTGCGGCCGGGTCCTCGTGCCAACCGGTACGGTGTGCCGCTCGACCGAGAGAGACATGATGTCCCCGACGATCCGCAGGGCTGTGATCCCGGCCGCCGGCCTCGGCTCCCGCCTGCTGCCGCTGACGAAGGCGACGCCCAAGGAGATGCTCCCGGTCGGCGACAAGCCGGTCATCGAGCACACGGTCCGCGAGCTGGTCGACTCCGGCATCACCGACATCACCATCGTCGTATCCGGCGGCAAGAGCCTCATCCAGGACCACTTCCGTCCCAACCCCGCCCTGGTCGAGCAACTGCGCGAGGACGGCAAGACCGCCTACGCGGACGCGGTGGAGGAGGTCGCGGAGCTGGCCCGGCGCGGCCACATCACCTACCTCGACCAGTACGGCCCGTACGGCAACGGCACCCCGGTCCTCAACGCCGCCCGGGCCTTCGGCGACGAGCCGGTGCTGGTGCTCTGGCCCGACGACGTCTTCGTGGCCGAGACCCCCCGTGCCCAGCAGCTGATCCGCGCCTATGAACAGACCGGCTGTCCGGTGCTGGCCCTCCTGCCGATGGACCCCACCGAGTCCCAGCGTTACGGCGTCCCCATAGTCAAGGAGGACCTGGGCGACGGTCAGCTGCGCATCACCGGGCTGGTCGAGAAGCCCGAGCCCGCCGCCGCGCCCTCCGCGTACGCGGCCATCGGCGGCTACGTCGTCACCCCGGGCATCATCGACGAACTGCGCGAGCAGACCCGCCGCTGGTACGAGCACCGCACCGGCGAGGTCTACCTCACCGACGCCATCAACGCCTATGCCGCCACCCGCGCGGTGTACGGGCAGGTCATCAAGGGCCGCTGGTACGACACCGGCAACCCCGCCGACTACCTGGTCGCCCAGATGGCCTTCGCTCTCTCCCATCCGGAGTACGGACCCCTCCTGCGCGGCCTGGTCGACGGCCTCGACGCCGGCCCGGACCAGGGCCCTAGCTAGGCCCTGTCGGGGTGTTGCCCGCCGGGGGCCCGGCGGCTCGCCGCGCCTGCCCGTGTCAGCGGATTCGGCCGCCCTCCGAGACCAGCCAAGCGCCGGTCTCCCAGTCGGACGGGCCGCCTTCCGTGCGGTAGGAGAGGTCGAATCTGAGGTCCAGGCCGGGCCAGGGGCTGTGGACCGGTACGACGCGGAAGACGTCCGCGAGTTCGGGGAACGTCCTCCCCTCGGGCTCGGGAAACAGCCGCTCCAGTTGCGGGCGGGTCAGGTCGGTCCGGAGCGCGAACTGCCATTGCGGCCGTGTCAGCCACTGGTCGTAGACCAGTTCGAACCGTGGCTCGCGACCGACGACGACGTCCCGTATGTCGTCGACGAACTCGTCCGCCGTCGACGGAAGGACGAACGGCCAGTCCTCGCCGGTGGGATACCGGTACATGGTGGCCGTCGAGGCGAGCGCGCCCACGAGATCGTGCCACTGCCCGGGCGGGGTGGCACAGGCGGGCACGTTCACACCCGTGTGATCGATACCTCGTACGTGCCCGGCGACGCGGCGGACGAGGTCCGCCGGCCCGACCTCGGCCGGCAGCACCCGGGGCTCGCTCGCCTCGTCGGCGGCCCCGACGCCGATGGACCGGCCCGCACCGAGCGCGACTTCGGGCGCGGGCACGTCGGCCACCTCGAAGGCCGTGACGGGACGGGCACCGGCCGGACGCGGCGGGGTGAGAGACAGGCGGTCACCCACCCTGTCGGCCGTGCGCGCGGACCGAGTGCAGTCGGCGTACGCCACGTCGGCGAACAGGGTGCGCAGTTCGTCCAGGAAACGGTGCGATTCCGGTGCGTCGGGCAACAGGAAGGTGATCTCGGCCAGGCGATCCATGCGCTCGACCGTAGCCGAATTCACGTTCCTGCCGGACGCGATCCGCGGAGGGCGGTCCTGTCGGGTCTCTTGCAAAGGTCCGGACCAACTGGTAATTCCCTTTCTGTTAGGAAACTTTCCTACCAGTTCTGCCACCCGACCGACCGATCGCGACCGTTTCGATCGGTTCCCCCACCGACCGCAGGAGTCCCCCATGAGACCGGCACGACATGCTCCGCTCGTCGCCGTGCTGCTCCTTCTCGGCCTCGTCCTGACCCCGAGCACCGCACAGGCCGGCCCCGCCGCCCCGAGGGCGGCAGCCACCCCCGTCGCCGCCAACGGGCAGCTCAAGGTGTGCGGCACCAAGCTCTGCAACCAGCACGGAAAAACGATCCAGCTCCGCGGGATGAGCACACACGGCCTGCAGTGGTACAGCCAGTGCGTCACCAACGGCTCGCTCGACGCCCTCGCCACCGACTGGCGCGCGGACGTCCTGCGTGTCTCCATGTACGTCCAGGAGGGCGGTTACGAGACCGATCCGCGCCGATTCACCGACCTGGTCCACGCCACCATCGAACAGGCCACGGCACGCGGCATGTACGCCATCGTCGACTGGCACATGCTCGACCCCGGCGACCCGCACCAGAACCTCGCCCGCGCCAGGACCTTCTTCTCGGAGATCGCCCAGCGCCACCGCGACAAGAACAACGTGCTCTACGAGATCGCGAACGAGCCCAGCGGCGTGAGCTGGTCCCGCGTCAAGAGCTATGCCGAGCAGCTCATCCCCGTCATCAGGGCCAAGGACCCGAACACCCCCATCCTGGTCGGCACCCGTGGCTGGTCCTCGCTCGGCGTGTCGGACGGCGCGAACGAGTCCGAGGTGGTCGCCAACCCGGTGAACGCGGCCGACATCATGTACACCTTCCACTTCTACGCCTCCTCGCACCGCGACGAGTACCTGCGGACTCTCTCCCGCGCGGCCGACCGCATACCGGTCTTCGTCACGGAGTTCGGCACCCAGAACTACGCGGGTGAGGGCGCGAACGACTTCGCCATGTCCCAGCGCTACCTCGATCTGATGGCGGCCAAGAAGATCAGCTGGGTCAACTGGAACTTCTCCGACGACGAACGCTCCGGCGCCGTCTTCAAGCAGGGCACCTGCGCCGGCAACGGACCGTGGACCGGCACCTCCTCCCTCAAGCCCGCGGGCGTCTGGATCCGCGAACGCGTCAGGACACCGGACGACTTCTGAGTCGCGCCGAAGACGGAACGGGAGCCGGCCTCACATCACGGGCCGGCTCCCACCGTGTCGGGAGGGGCGGAGCCGGACCCGTGAGGCACTTTGGTGGAATGTCCACTCGTCCGCGCAACGGTCCGCACGGCTACGGGCTCGTCACCAGAACGCTCCACTGGGTCGTGTTCGCGGCCATCGCCGTGCAGTTCGCCGTGGGTTACCTGCTCGACGTCGACGACGGGGGCGTGGACGAGGACGAAGACGAGGACGAGGACGGGGACGCGGCGACGGCTCGGGCGACGGACGGGCCGCGGCAGGGGCGGGGAGGAGGGGCACGAGCCCTTCGGCGACGACGCGCTGCTGACCGTGCACGTGACGCTGGGCGTGACCGTGCTCCTGCTCGGCGCCGCCCGTCTCGCCTGGCGGCTCGCCACTCCCCTGCCCCCGTGGGCGCCGACCCTCACGGCGAGGGAACGACGGTTCGCGCACGGCACCGAGACCACCCTGTACGCGGCCACGTTCGCCGTCCCGGTCACCGGGATCGCCCTGCTCGTCCCGGTGACGACCTGCTCGCCCTCCACATCGCCGCCCAGGCCGTCCTCTACACCGCCTTCGCCGCGCACGTCGCCCTGGTGCTCAAGCACCAGCTGTCCGACCGCGACCGGCTGCTGCGCCGCATGCTGTGACGGGCGGGACCACCTCCTGAAGCGGCGTCAGTTCTCCTCGTCGAGCAGTCGCCTGACGCCGGTCCTGTCCAGCTTCCCGGAGGCGTTCCTCGGGACGGCCGGCACGATGGTCAGGTGCTGGGGCAGTTTGTAGCGGGCCAGCGTCTCCTCCGCGTACGCGTGGACGGCCTCCAGGGTGATGTCCGCCGTGCCGTCCACGCTCATGACGGCCTGCACGCTCTCGCCCCACTCCTCGTCGGGGACGCCGACGACCGCGACGTCGACCACGCCCGGCATGGGGGCCAGCGCCCGCTCGACCTCCGCCGGATAGACGTTCTCCCCACCGCTGATGATCATGTCCTTGAGCCGGTCGACGATGTAGAGGCAGCCGTCCTCGTCGAGGTGGCCGATGTCACCGGAGTGGAACCAGCCGGCGTCGTCGAAGGCCGCCCGGTTGGCCTCGGGGTCGTTCCAGTAGCCGGGGGTGACGTTGGGCCCGCGGACGACGATCTCACCGGGCTCGCCCGGCTTCAGCGGTGTGTTGGTCACGATGTCGACGACCCTGACCTCGGTGTACGGCATGGGGATACCGGCGGAGCCGAGCTTGTCCCGGGTCCGCTCGGCCGGCAGATGGGTGGCGAAGGGCGCGGTCTCGGTCAGGCCCCACGCCTGCTGGAGCAGGACTCCGTGGTCGGCGTACAGCTCGATGAGCGCGGGCGGCACCGGGGCGCCCGCGACCACGACCGACCGCAGACGGCTCAGGTCCCGGTCGAACAGACCGGGCTCCCTGGCCAGGGCCGCAAACATCTGGGGGACGGCGAACATGGAGTTGACCCGGTGGGTGACCAGGTCGTCGCGGCAGGTCCCCGGGTCGAAGCCGCGTCTGACGACCACGGTGCCCCCGCGCACGAGGGTGCGGAGCACGAAGCTGTTCAGGGTGCCGATGTGGAACAGCGGAGCGGCGGCGTAGGTGACGTCGCCGCGCCGGGTGTCGAGGCGGAGGTCCACGTTCACCGCGTTCCAGAAGATGTTGCCGTGGGTCAGGACGACGCCCTTCGGTGTTCCCGTGGTGCCGGAGGTGAACATGAGGATCGCGGGGTCGTCGGCGTACTTGGCGGCGACGGAGGAGGCGGGTACGGCGGCGGCGAGCAGGGGCGCCCAGGGCTCCCATCCCGGCGCGGCGCCCGCCGGCACCTCGGGGTCGTCGTCCACCAGGAGGAAGCGCGTGAGGGGGGTGCGGTCGCGTACGGCGTCGACGCTCTGCCGGTGGCCCTCCTCGCAGACGAGGGCGGTGGCGCCGCTGCGGACGAGGACGGCTTCCAACTCGGCTGTCGCCAGGCGGAAGTTGACCGGCACGTAGACGGCACCCAGCCGGTGGGCGGCCAGCAGTACGACGACGAAGGAGGAGCTGTTGAGGCCGAGATAGGCGACCCGGTCGCCGTCGCCGACGCCGCCGTCGGCCAGGACGGTGGCCAGACGGGCGGCCCTGTCGTCGAGTTCGGCGTAGGTGAGGTCACCGCCCGCGTAGCGGACGACGACGGAATCGCCCTGGTGGCGGGCGTTGTACGCGACCGCCGCGGCCGGATTGAGGTCGACCCGCAGGCCCGAGTTGTGGGGGTGCGGTCTCATCGCTTCAGGGGTGGTCACGAGCGGCTCCTCGTCGAGCGTCGGGGGGCGGGGCACCGCGGGTGGGCGCCCGTCGGCGGCACCGGCGAATCCGCGTCCGCGTCACGGGGCGCCGGCGCGCTTCCCGGCGCGCGCCGCCGGGAAGGGGCGGCCCGCCGGAGCTCCGGGCCCCGCGGATCGGTGTTCATGCCGCCGCAGGCTACGCCCGTCGGCCCGACCCGCGGCGCGGGTTCGCGGGCGAGTTGGCACATCGGGTCCAGGTGGGTGTCACGAACAGCCGCGCGCCCGACCCGCCGGCCGGCCGGCCGCGGGCCGATCGCCCGCTCGGGGCCGACCGACCGGGGCGGCGACCTGCTCGTCCCGGCATCCTGAGCCCCGCCCCCTGTGCCCTGCCGCTGGTGACGGATGCGCCCAGGGTGGGACCCTGATCCGGACCTCGGGTCGATGTCCTCGACGTTCGTCCCGGGAGCCGGCCGGCCCCACTTCCTCCCGCAGCGGTGGGCGTCCTGCGGCGGGCCCGTGCCGGCGCCGCGTCGCGATCGTGAACTACATCGCATACACGGGGTTCGAGTTGCGGGCAGGGGTGGTGCACATGTTCGGATGAGGCGATGCGCTCCCCCCACCGCACAGATCAGCACGAACCGGCCCCCGATCACGGCGACGCGCCCCGCAACCCGTACGACGAACTCGCCGCCCTCGACGACGGCCCGCTGGAAGTGACCTCGCTGGAGGACTTCTTCGACGCGGACACGGCCGAGCGGGCCACCGGGGAGGGGGACGAGCGGGAGCCGGAGTGGACACCGCCCGTCCACCGTCGTGGCGGCCGGCGGCGGCGCGGACGAGGGCGTCTGTCCGGGCTGCCCCTCGTGGTGAAGGCGGTGGCGGGTGTGGCCGTCCTCGCTTCCTTCGTGGTCCTCGCCGACCGCTGGGCCGTGCTGTACGCCGAACACCGGGCCGCCGACGCCCTGGAGGACCGCCTCGACCTGGCCGCGGCTCCCGAGGTGGAGATCGGCGGGTTCCCCTTCCTCACCCAACTCGTGGACAAGCGGCTGGACTCGGTCCGCGTGACGGTGCCCGACGTGGCGGCCGACCGGGTGTCGCTGGCGAAGGTGTCGGCCACGGCGCACGACGTACGGCTGGACGCCGAGGGCCTCACCTCCGTGCGCGGAGCCCGCGTCCCGCGGCTGGACGGCGACGTACTGCTGTCGTTCGCCGACCTCAATCGTGAACTCGGCGCGTCCCAGGTCACGTTCACCGGCGAGGGCCGCGACCGGGTCCGGGCGCGGGGCACCCTGCCGGTGGCCGGACGAGATCTGCGGCTGCGCGCCGAGGCCACGATCCAGCGGGACGGGGAGCGGGGCATCGCCACCCGGATCGGCGGTATGCGCCTGGACATCGGGGACCTGGCGACCTACCGCCCCGGCACGGGCCCCTCGGACGGCCTGCACCTGACGCCCGGGGCGGCGGCCGACCTCGCCCGGGAGACCCGCAGGGCGAAGGCACTGCTGTCGGTACCGGCGATCGCGAAGCGGCTGGGGCTGTCCGACGCGGCCGCGCGCGCGGTCCTGGGCGACGACGGCGAACTCGCCGCACTCACCGGCTCCCCGAGGTTCGCGCGCGAGGCCCGCAACCTCAACCTCATCGACCTGGCGCTGGACAACCCCGCCGTACTGCGCGACCTGGGCCTCGACCCGGACCTCCTGGACGCCCTGTCCCGGCTCACCCGGCCGGTCCTCGCCGACCGGCTGTCCCTGTCCTTCGAACTGCCGGAGCCGGAGCACGGGAGCATGCGGCTGCGGGACGTCCGCGTGGAGAAGGACGGCATCCGGGTGCGGCTCACGGGGTCGCAACTGGCCGTGGGCGGCTCCTAGTTCTGCGTTCTTGATGAAATTTGGTGTGCAGATGTGTTGACCTCTGTTCGAGATCTCTTCTACTTTGCGGGAGTTACAGAGCCGCCGACCTGCACCTGAAGGTTTCGCGGACGCAACTGCCCAGAAAGGGACCCGGTGCCACTCAAGAACCATCGCGGGACAGCCTGCCTCGCGGCGTCGCTGGCCGGCGTCACGGCGTTCGCTGGACTCGTCGCCTCCCCCGCGTCCGCCGCTCCCGCAGCCGCCGCCTCCCGCCACGCCTCGCCGCCGCCCGTCAGCGACTTCCGCGGCGTCAACTGGGCCGACCCGCGTGACAACTACGCCGACGACGCGGTCGTACCCTCGGGCCTGTCCACCACGGACAGCTATGCCACGACCTACGCCAAATCCAGGGCCATCATCAAGGGGTTCTCCAAGCTCGGCGCCAACACGGTCCGCCTCCCGGTCAACCCCACCTCCGTGAACGGCCCCTTCTGGAAGTCGTACCGGGCCGCGATCGACGCCGCCACCGCCAAGGGGTTCAAGGTCATCCTGGGCTACTGGGAGGCCGACAACGCCAAGGACGGCAAGATCGACGACCAGGCCACCTGGGACCGGATGTGGCGGCGGATCACCTCCGCCTACGGCCACAACGGCAAGGTGTACTTCGAGCCGATGAACGAGCCCTTCGGCTACACCTCCCAGGAGTGGCGCGACGTGGCCGCCCGCTGGCTGGCCCAGCACCGCTCCGTCCCCCGCGACCGGGTGCTCATCGGCGGCTACAAGTACAGCGAGGACGTCAAGCCGGTCTGTGCCGACAAGCGGCTCGACGGCACCCGGATCGCCCTGCACAACTACGGCTTCTGGCACACCGACTGGACCAGCGTCGACCAGTGGAAGGCGGACTTCAAGGAGCGCATCGGCACCTGCGCCTCGCGCACGATCCTCGACGAGTTCGGCGCCTCCATGACGACCGGCCTGGACTACAACGGCCCGGTCAACGGATCCAACGAGGTCGCCTACATCCAGGCCGCCACCGACATCATCCGGGAGCTGCGCCTCGGCTCGGTCTACTGGCCCGGCCTGCGCAACGGTGACACCTACTCCCTGACCACCCTCCAGGGCACGGGCACCCGCCTCAGCCTGAAGGTCAACAACCAGAGCGGGCTCGACCGTCTGCACTGGGCGTGGAAGAAGTAGCGGCGGCACGACGGCCCCGCTGATCCCCGTCCGGGCCAGGGTGCTCCCAAGCGCCCCGGCCCGGACTTCCACTTCCCGCGCCGAGGATCAGGGTTCGGTCAGACCCGTGCGAATGGCGTAGCGCGTGAGGTCGAGGCGGTCGCGCAGGCCCAGTTTGTGGAGCAGGTTGGCCCGGTGCCGTTCGACGGTCTTGACGCTGATGACCAGGACGCGGGCGATCTCCCGGGAACTGTGGCCCTCGGCGACGAGCTTGAGGATCTCCTCCTCCCGCTCGGTGATGGGGCGTTCGGGGAGCCGGTCGCCGGTGCGGGCGCGGTCGAGGTAGGTGCGGATGAGGGTGGTCTCGGTCCCGGGGTAGATGAAGGGCTCGTCGCGCAGGGCGGCCCGGCAGGCCTCGACGAGATCACGGTCGGCGACGGACTTGGGGACGTAACCGGAGGCGCCCGCTCTGAGGGCCTCGAAGAAGTACTGCTCGTTGTCGTACATCGTCAGCATCAGGGTGCGCGTCTCGGGCCGCAGCCGGGCCAGTTCACGGGCGGCCTGCAGCCCGGTCCGGTGGGGCATGGCGATGTCCAGGACGGCCAGGTCGATGTCCCCCTCGCGGGCCCGCGCGACCGCTTCGATGCCGTCGGCCGCCTCGGCCACGACGGTCAGGTCCGGCTGGGCGTCGAGGATGAGACGCACCCCCTGGCGTACGAGGGCGTGGTCGTCGGCGAGGAGGATGCGCGCCGGGGCCGGCCGGGTCAACGTGCGGTCTCCCGGAGGCGGTCGGCCGGGCACGGCGAGTCACCCGGAGGTATGACATGCGGGGGCCGCGTGCTCGGGGGCGGAGCGCTCGGGGGCGAGTCGCCCGCTCGTGGGTCGTACGGCGGTGCCGTCCTCTTGGCCCGTCTCCCGCCCGGCGTGCTGCCATCGCTCGTGCTGCCGACGCCTGTGGCGACCGCGCACGTGCGGCCGTCAGCCGCGGAGTCACCGGTCTCGGTCCCGAGGTCCGTGGAGCCACTCGCCGCGGGCCGGAACGCCGCGGAGCCGCCCGCCGTGGGCCGGCCGCTCTTGGGCCCGCCGGTCGTGACGTACAGGGCCGTCTCCGTGCCGCCGTCCGGGCCGGGGCCGATGCGCAGGTCGGCTCCGATGAGGAGGGCCCGTTCACGCATACCGCTGATGCCGGCGCCTTCCGGCGCGAGGCCGATGCCCCGGCCGTCGTCCCGTACCAGCAGGGCCGTGCGGGCGCCGGGCAGGGCGCGCAGATGGACCTCCGCGCGGGTGGCGCCGGCGTGCCGGGCGGTGTTGGTCAGGCTCTCCTGGGCGATGCGGTAGAGGACCAGTTCGGTGTCCGGGTCCAGGCGGGGCTGGCCCGCAGTGATGTGGACGGTGACCCGCAGGCCCGGGGTGGTGAACTCGGCGGTCAGGGCGCGCAGGGCGCTGTGCAGGCCGAGTTCCTCCAGGACGCCGGGGCGCAGTCGGCGGGCGATGCGGCGGATCTCCTCCAGACCCGCGCGGGTGGTCTCCTGGGCCTGGCGCAGGTCGGTGCCGATGCTCCGCGGGGCGAGGTCGGCGGTGTGTCCGAGCTGGAGCAGCACGGCGGTCAGGGTCTGCCCGACCTCGTCGTGGAGTTCGCGGGCCACACGCCGGCGCTCGGCCTCCTGCGCGGAGAGGGCACGCCGCGAACTGGTGGCGCGTTCGGCTTCGAGCCGGGCGAGCATGGCGTTGAAGGTGCGGGTGAGTTCGGCGATCTCGGCGGGCCCCGTGGCGGTCGTACGGCTGCCCGGCCGCAGCAGGTCGGCGGTGGCCATGGCCCGGGTCAGCCGGCCGAGGGGGGACAGACCGACGCGCAGCAGAACGGCGTTCGTGATCAACATCACCGCCAGTCCGGCGAGCAGTACCAGGGCCTCTCCGAACAGAACGGGGGTGGACACGGTGACCGGGCCGAGCAGCAGCAGGACGGCGACCATCAGCACGGCCGCGTTGGAGAGGAAGATCCGCCAGTACAGCGACATGATCCTCTGCTCCCTTCGCGGTGACCTGCTCCCCCCACTGTCCCTCACCCGCCCGGAACGCCCCCGCTCAGGGTCCCCAAGCGCTTCACCCCGCCGTACTCGGGCCGGTGACGGGCCCGTCGCCCCGAGCGCGATGGGCCGACGACGGGCCCGTCGCCCCGAGCGCGATGGGCCGACGACGGACAGACGGCCCCGCACCACCCTCTCCGCCACCGGGCGGCCCTGTCCATCCGTGGTGACACCCATATGCCCGGCCTCTTCGCGGATGGCACCATGAGCCCTCGTCACGCCCGGCCGACCCGTTCGACGCGGGGCGGACGCGGTACCGCTGTCGCAGAGTTCTACGAGAAGGGGGAGGGGTTGTGCCTGCCGGCCGGATGAGCACCACACCCTTGCCGGGGATCGGTGTCCAGTACGACCTGACCACCCGGGAGCACCGGCACCTGTCGGTGATCGCGCACCGCGACGGCACCCGGACGGTGAACGTCTACCGGGCCGACGACCCGGACGCCTGCGCCCAGGCCCTGCATCTCACCGAACCGGAGACCGCCCTGCTGATGGACGCGCTCGCGCCCGGTCACCACAGTCCCCATCTGCTGTCCACGACCGATCTGGGACTGGTGGCGGAGCGGATCGAGCTGGCGTCGACGTCGTACTGGAACGGAAGGGTCCTCGGCGACACCCGGATGCGGACCGAGACGGGCGCCTCCCTCGTGGCCGTGCTGCGGCGGGCGCAGGCGATCCCCTCCCCCACCCCGGACTTCCGGCTCGCGGGCGGGGACACACTCATCGTGATCGGCACCCGCGAGGGTGTGGAGTCGGCCGCCGCGATACTCGGGCGGGAGTGAACCGACCATGCACCTCGCCGCACACCTTCCCGCCCAGCCGGTCGTGCACCTCGCCGCGCAGTCGGAGTCGGGCGCGCACTCCTCCGCCGTCTTCCTGATCGAGTTCGGTGCGATCATCCTCGGACTCGGGCTGCTGGGGCGTCTCGCCGGGCGTCTGCGGTTCTCCCCCATACCGCTGTATCTGCTGGCCGGACTGGCCTTCGGGGAGGGCGGGCTGCTGCCGCTGGGGACCAGTGAGGAGTTCGTCGCGATCGGCGCCGAGATCGGCGTGATCCTGCTGCTGCTCATGCTCGGCCTGGAGTACACCGCCAGCGACCTCGTCTCCAACCTCAAGACCCAGTACCCCGCCGGGCTCGTCGACGCCTGCCTCAACGCCCTGCCCGGGGCCGCCATGGCCCTCCTCCTCGGCTGGGGGCCCGTGGCCGCCGTCGTCCTGGCCGGCGTCACCTGGATCTCCTCCTCCGGCGTCATCGCCAAGGTGCTCGGCGACCTCGGACGCCTCGGCAACCGGGAGACCCCGGTCATCCTCAGCATCCTGGTCCTGGAAGACCTCTCCATGGCCGTCTACCTGCCGATCCTCACGGCGCTGGTCGCCGGCACGAGCCTCGCCGCCGGCAGTGCCACGCTGGCGATCGCCCTCTCGGTCGCCGGGCTCGTCCTCCTCGTCGCCGTCCGCTACGGGCGGCACATCTCCCGCTTCGTCTCCAGTGACGACCCCGAGAAGCTGCTGCTCGTCGTACTCGGTCTGACGCTGCTGGTCGCCGGAGTCGCCCAGCAACTGCAGGTGTCGGCCGCCGTCGGCGCGTTCCTCGTGGGCATCGCGCTCTCCGGTGAGGTCGCCGAGGGCGCGCACGGTCTGCTCGCGCCGCTGCGGGACCTGTTCGCGGCCGTGTTCTTCGTCTTCTTCGGCCTGCACACCGACCCCGCCAGCATCCCGCCGGTGCTTCTGCCCGCGCTGGCGCTGGCCGTCGTCACCGCGGCCACGAAGATCGCCACCGGCCACTGGGCGGCGAAGCGGGCGGGCGTGGGGACGAAGGGCCGCTGGCGGGCGGGCGGCACACTGGTCGCCCGCGGCGAGTTCTCCATCGTGATCGCCGGCCTCGCCGTCACCGCCGGCATCGAACCCTCGCTCGGCCCGCTGGCCACCGCCTACGTCCTCATCCTGGTCGTCCTCGGCCCGCTCACCGCGCGCTACACCGAGCCGGCCGCCGCCTGGTTCCTCCGGCGCCGCACCCCGCGCCCGCAGGCCGCCGAGCGCCTCACCGCACCGGCGCCCGCGAGCGTCGACCGCGCG
>NZ_JBHVDD010000087.1:0-41834 GCF_042802995.1 Streptomyces sp. NPDC057438 | reverse complement strand
CTGTCTCCAGGGGGTGCCGCCCTCGGTACTGAAGGACGGAGATCGACCGGGGTCGATCAGAAGTCCATGTCACCGCCCGGCATGCCGCCGCCGGCGGGCGCGGCGGCCTTCTCCGGCTTGTCGGCGATGACGGCCTCGGTGGTGAGGAAGAGCGCGGCGATGGAGGCCGCGTTCTGCAGCGCGGAGCGCGTGACCTTCGCCGGGTCGATGATGCCCTCGGCGATCATGTCGACGTACTCACCGGTCGCGGCGTTCAGGCCGTGACCGACGGGCAGGTTGCGCACCTTCTCGACGATGACACCGCCCTCCAGGCCACCGTTGACGGCGATCTGCTTGAGCGGGGCCTCCAGGGCGAGCTTCACGGCGTTGGCGCCGGTCGCCTCGTCACCCGACAGCTCCAGCTTCTCGAAGACCGAGGAGGCCTGCAGCAGGGCCACGCCACCACCGGCGACGATGCCCTCCTCGACGGCCGCCTTCGCGTTGCGAACGGCGTCCTCGATGCGGTGCTTGCGCTCCTTGAGCTCGACCTCGGTCGCGGCACCGGCCTTGATGACGGCCACGCCGCCCGCGAGCTTCGCCAGGCGCTCCTGGAGCTTCTCGCGGTCGTAGTCCGAGTCGCTGTTCTCGATCTCGGCACGGATCTGGTTGACCCGGCCCTGGACCTGCTCCGAGGAGCCGGACCCGTCGACGATCGTGGTCTCGTCCTTGGTGATGACGACCTTGCGGGCACGGCCCAGGAGGTCGATCGTGGTGTTCTCCAGCTTGAGGCCGACCTCCTCGGAGATCACCTCGCCGCCGGTGAGGATGGCGATGTCGTTCAGCATCGCCTTGCGGCGGTCACCGAAGCCCGGGGCCTTGACGGCGACGGACTTGAAGGTGCCACGGATCTTGTTGACGACCAGGGTCGACAGGGCCTCGCCCTCGACGTCCTCGGCGATGATCAGCAGCGGCTTGCCCGACTGCATGACCTTCTCCAGGAGCGGGAGCAGGTCCTTGACGTTCGCGATCTTGGAGTTCGCGATCAGGATGTACGGGTCGTCGAGGACGGCCTCCATACGCTCCATGTCGGTGGCGAAGTACGCCGAGATGTAGCCCTTGTCGAAGCGCATACCCTCGGTGAGCTCCAGCTCCAGACCGAAGGTCTGGGACTCCTCGACGGTGATGACGCCTTCCTTGCCGACCTTGTCCATCGCCTCGGCGATGAGCTCGCCGATCTGGGTGTCGGCGGCGGAGATGGAGGCCGTGGAAGCGATCTGCTCCTTGGTCTCGACATCCTTCGCCTGCTCCAGCAGGGCGCCGGAGACGGCCTCGACGGCCTTCTCGATGCCGCGCTTCAGAGCCATCGGGTTGGCGCCGGCGGCCACGTTGCGCAGACCCTCGCGCACCAGGGCCTGGGCCAGGACGGTCGCGGTCGTCGTGCCGTCACCGGCTACGTCGTCCGTCTTCTTCGCGACTTCCTTGACCAGCTCGGCGCCGATCTTCTCGTACGGGTCCTCGAGCTCGATCTCCTTGGCGATGGAGACACCATCGTTGGTGATCGTGGGGGCGCCCCACTTCTTCTCGAGGACGACGTTGCGGCCCTTGGGGCCGAGCGTCACCTTGACGGCGTCCGCGAGCTGGTTCATGCCGCGCTCGAGGCCGCGCCGTGCCTCCTCGTCGAACGCGATGATCTTGGCCATGTGAAGTGGTCCTCCCGGACAGGGGGTGGATTGCTCCGGACCGCGCTGGCGCCCGCGACGGACGGCCTGCCTGCCTCGTGGTTCCTTGCCCCACCCGGCCTGCGGGCCTCGCCGACCCGGTCCTCGTTGTCACTCTCACCTTCAGAGTGCTAACGCCAATGATTAGCACTCGCCCCCTGCGAGTGCAAGCGCCTCTCGATGATCCGCAGGTGAACGCGCCCCTCGCGCCCCGGGCGCGCACCCCTCCGGGGCCGGTTCGAGGGACTGCGCACACGAGAGGGCCCGCACCCCGAAACGGGGTGCGAGCCCTCCCATGAAGAACGAAGAACGTCGCTGCGTTGAAACCCGGCGCGTACTTCAGCCGGCCGCGAGCCGGACCATGTCCGCCTGCGGCCCCTTCTGACCCTGCGAGATCTCGAACTCGACCCGCTGGCCCTCTTCCAGGGTGCGGTAACCGTCCATCTGAATCGCGCTGTAGTGGACGAATACATCCGCACCACCGTCGACCGCGATGAAGCCGTACCCCTTCTCCGCGTTGAACCACTTGACGGTGCCCTGAGCCATGCCTAACTCCCCTATTACTGGCCCTTGCACAGATCCACACTTCGCGGATCCGGGTCAGACCTCACCCCCCAACGGTTGGGGGTGTGCGCCGGAACGCGTCGACCGCGGCCGAATGTATCTGTCCAACTGCCCTCTGCAACAGGTCAATCGGACGAGAAATCTGGACACGACCGGTCGGGAATGTACGAACAATTCGCCCGAATTCAGGGCAAGTCGGGCCCCACAAAAGGAGCGAAATACACAAAAGGCCTGCACACTTTGGCTACTTCATATAGGGCGTGCGGCGGGATCACATATGCATCCGGCATGGAATCACTACGGTGATCGGACCGGGTTCCCCAACTCTACAGTGCTCAACCATAGAGAATTGCCCCCTCCGCTTCTCTCGCGGTGGGGGCAATTCGATGAACGCTCGGTAATCAATATTACCGACGGTTACTACCGGCCGGTACGGACCGGCGGTCAGCCACCCGCGACGGCGGGAATGATCGACACGCCGGCGCCGTCCGGCGTCGCCGTCTCCAGCCCCTGCTCGAACCGGACGTCGTCGTCGTTCACGTACACGTTCACGAACCGCCGCAGCTTGCCCTGGTCGTCCAGCACCCGGGCGGCGATCCCGTTGTGGTTCTTCTCCAGATCGGCGATGACCTCGGCAAGGGTGCCGCCCTCGGCACTGACCTCGGCCTGACCGCCGGTGTAGGTGCGAAGGATGGTGGGGATGCGGACGGAAACGCTCACGATGGGACCTCCGGTCAGATGTGTTTTCAGGGGCGTGGGGAACTGCGCGACCAGCCCCCACCGGCCCGCAGACGAACGACTGGCCAACGGGCCCTACGCGAGACCGGCCTCACGGAACGAATCCAGGCTGGGCCGGATGGTCGCGGTCAGGCCGGTCCCGGCCACCGCGTCCAGCGTCTTGAGGCCGTCACCGGTGTTGAGGACGACCGTGGTCAGCGTCGGGTCCAGCAGCCCGTCCTCGATCAGCTTCTTCGTGACGCCGACGGTCACCCCGCCGGCGGTCTCCGCGAAGATCCCCTCGGTCCGCGCGAGCAGCTTGATCGCCTCGACGACCTGCTCGTCCGTCACGTCCTCCACGGCCCCGCCGGTCCGCCGCGCGATGTCGAGCACGTACGGCCCGTCCGCCGGGTTGCCGATCGCGAGCGACTTCGCGATGGTGTTCGGCTTCTGCGGCCGCACCACGTCGTGCCCGGCCTTGAAGGCCACCGACACCGGCGAGCACCCCTCCGCCTGCGCACCGAAGATCTTGTACGGCTTGTCCTCGACGAGCCCGAGCTTGATCAGCTCCTGCAGCCCCTTGTCGATCTTCGTGAGCTGCGACCCGGAGGCGATCGGCACGACGAGCTGGTCCGGGAGCTGCCAGCCGAGCTGCTCACAGATCTCGTACGCGAGCGTCTTGGAGCCCTCCGCGTAGTACGGCCGCAGGTTGACGTTCACGAAGCCCCAGCCCTCACCGGCCGGGTCGCCGATCAGCTCGGAGCAGAAGCGGTTCACATCGTCGTAGTTGCCCTCGATGCCGACCAGCTCGCCGCCGTAGACCGCGGCCATGACGACCTTGCCCTGCTCCAGGTCGTGCGGGATGAACACGCAGGACCGGAAGCCGGCGCGGGCGGCGGCGGCGCCGACGGCACCGGCCAGGTTGCCCGTGGAGGAGCAGGACAGGGTGGTGAAGCCGAAGGCGCGGGCCGCCTCCAGCGCCTGGGCGACGACGCGGTCCTTGAAGGAGTGCGTCGGGTTGCCGGAGTCGTCCTTGACGAACAGCTTGCCTGCGTCGACGCCGAGCGCGGCGGCCAGGTTGTCGGCCTTCACGAGCTGGGTCCAGCCGGGGTTGATGTTCGGCTTGGTGGCCACGTCCGCCGGGACGGGCAGCAGGGGGGCGTACCGCCAGATGTTCGCGGGTCCGGACTCGATCCGCTTGCGCAGCTCCTCCGTGGAGTAGGCGGAGTAGTCGTACGCGATCTCCAGCGGCCCGAAACACTCCTCACAGGCGAAGACCGGCCCCAGGGGGACGCGGTGACCGCACTCACGACAGCTCAGTGCGGCGGCGGGGCCGAGGTCTACGGTGGAGAGGGAGTCGGTGGTGCTTGCAACAGTCTGCGCAGCCATGGAGGCGAGGCCCTTTCTCCTCATCTTCCTCACGGCGCACTTCGCCGCGAGACGGATTTGGCACCTTCCCGAGCCGGGAGCCTCACCACGACGACGTGGTCAGACCGGCTGGAGGGTTGCCGGGGCTTCATCGGGCCGTATCCCTCTGCCCCTCTGGATGAGCGGTATTTGGTTGTATACGCCGACGGGCACCGACATGCGATGGTCACCAGCGTTGTCCAAGACTGTAACCGAAGGCCAGGACAGTTGAGAGAGCCGTCCGAACCGCGAGATGAACGCAGAGGAGCCGCGCACTGTGCTGAAGGAAGTCGAGCACTGGCTGAGTACCCGCTCCTGGTCCATGACCGACCGCCCGCTCCACCGGATCATGGCCGCGAAACGGGCCACGGGGCAGACCGTCAGCGTCGTCCTGCCCGCGCTGAACGAGGAGGAGACCGTCGGCGACATCGTCGCGATCATCCGCCACGACCTGATGCGGCAGGTCCCGCTCGTCGACGAGATCGTGGTCGTCGACTCCGGCTCCACCGACCGGACGTCCCAGGTCGCGGCGGCGGCCGGCGCGCGGGTCGTCCACCGCGACGACATCCTGCCCCGCGTCCCGGCCGTGCCCGGCAAGGGTGAGGTCCTGTGGCGCTCCCTGCTCGTCACCCGGGGCGACATCGTCTGCTTCATCGACGCGGACCTCAGAGAGTTCTCCTCCGACTTCGTCTCCGGCATCGTGGGCCCGCTGCTCACGGACCCCGGCGTCGACCTCGTCAAGGCGATGTACGACCGCCCCCTCGGCTCCGCCGCCGGCCAGGGCGGCCGTGTGACGGAACTCATGGCCCGCCCCCTGCTGAACATGCACTGGCCCCAGCTGGCCGGCTTCGTCCAGCCGCTCGGCGGCGAGTACGCGGCGCGACGCTCGCTGCTTGAGCGGCTGCCGTTCCCGGTGGGCTACGGCATCGAGCTGGGCATGCTCGTCGACGCGCTGCACCTGGCCGGCCTCGACGCCCTCGCCCAGGTCGACGTGGGCGTCCGCAAGCACCGGCACCAGGACGGGGCGGCGCTGGGCCGCATGTCCGCGGCGATCTACCGCACGGCCCAGCTCCGGCTGGCCCGCGGCCACCTGATCCGTCCCGTCCTGACGCAGTTCGAACGGGGCCGGGAGGGGTTCGAGCCGCGGACGTATGCCGTGGATCTGGACGAGCGGCCGCCGATGGTGGAGATCACGGAGTACGCGGAGCGGAAGGCGGCGTAGGGGTGCGTTGTCGGGCGCGGGTGCGTGGGGGCGGTCGCGCAGTTCCCTGCGGACCTGGGTTTTCAGGGGCGCGGGGAGCTGCGCGAGAAGCCCCACCGGGCCCGCACCCGCCGACGCACCCGCACCCGCCACCCCCACAGGCACTCCTGTATACGGCCGAACCGCACGTTTGACCGCCGAACCCCCGGGCTAGGTTGAGCCGTATGGCATCAACGCACGGCGCGGCCCACGTACTCGTCGCGTCCAACCGGGGACCCGTCACCTACACGCTGGACGAGGAGACCGACACGCTGAGCGCGAAGCGCGGGGGCGGCGGTCTCGTCTCGGGCCTCTCCGCGATCGATCCGTCCTCCGGGGCCGTCTGGGTGTGCTCCGCCCTGGGCGACGGCGACCGTGAGGCCGTACGCCGCGGTGTCGCCGAACCGGGCGTGCGCATGCTCGACATCCCCGCCGACGTGCACCACGACGCGTACAACGGCGTGGCCAACTCCACGCTGTGGTTCGTGCACCACATGCTCTACCAGACCCCCCTGGAACCCGCCTTCGACGCGGAGTTCCGGCGGCAGTGGGCGGCGTACGAGACGTACAACCGCGCCTTCGCCGAGGCGCTCGCCCAGGAGGCGGCGGACGGCGCGGCCGTGCTGGTCCAGGACTACCACCTGGTCCTGGTCCCCCGGATGCTGCGCGAACTCCGCCCGGACCTGCGGATCGGCCACTTCTCGCACACCCCGTGGGCGCCCGTCGACTACTTCCGGATGCTTCCCGACGACATCGCCGCGCAGCTGCTCGACGGCATCCTCGGCGCCGACCGGGCCGCGTTCCTCACCCAGCGGTGGGCGGACGCGTTCACCGCGTGCTGCCGGGCCGTCCTGGGCCCGGACAGCCTGTCCGGCACCCGGATCGGCGTGCACGGCCTGGGCGCCGACGCGGACTTCCTGCGCTCCCGCGCCCACCAGGCGGACGTCGACGACCGCATCGCCCTGCTGCGGGAGCAGATCGGTACGGCACCGGAGGGCACCCCGCGCCGCACGATCGTCCGCGTCGACCGCACGGAGCTGTCGAAGAACATCGTGCGCGGCCTGCACGCCTACCGACAGCTCCTCGACGACCGGCCGACGTGGCGCGAACGCGTCGTGCACGTCGCCTTCGCGTACCCGTCGCGGCAGGACCTCGCGGTGTACCGGGACTACATGACCGAGGTCGAGCGGGTCGCGGACGACATCAACGAGCGGTACGGGACACCGGACTGGACCCCGGTCGTCCTCCACCTCAAGGACGACTTCGCCCGGTCCCTGGCGGCGTACCGCCTCGCGGACGTGGCCCTGGTGAACCCCATCCGCGACGGCATGAACCTCGTCGCCAAGGAGGTCCCGGTCGTCTCCGACGAGGGGTGCGTGCTGGTGCTGTCCCGGGAGGCCGGCGCCTTCGAGGAACTGGGCGACGACTCGGTGGTGGTGAACCCGTACGACGTGGTGGGTACGGCGGCCGCGCTGCACGAGGCGTTGAGCCTGCCGGCGGCCGAGCGGGCCGAGCGGGGGAAGCGGCTGGTCGCGGCGGCCACCGCGTTGCCGCCGACCCAGTGGTTCCTGGACCAGTTGAGGGCGTTGGAGGACGGCCGGTAGCCCGGGGCGCTGCTCAGGACCCCCTCGTCAGACGTGTGCGGCGATGGCGGCCAGCAGGGCGACGACTCCCTGCGGGCCGTCCACGACCAGGTCCGCCCGCTCCGACAGTTCGGTGACCTCCGTGCTGCCGCTGCAGACCAGGAGGCCGGGCGTGCCCTCGGTGCGGAGTTTCTCGACGGCGGCGAAGGCGGGGAGGTCGCCGAGGTCGTCGCCGGCGTAGAGGACGGATGCGGCGGCGGTTTCCGCCAGGTACTCGCGGAGGGCGACGCCCTTGTCCATGCCCGGGGGCCGCAGTTCGAGGACCATGCGGCCGGGTTCGACGATGAGGCCGTGGCGGGCGGCGAGGTCGGTGAGCGGGGCGCGCAGCGCGTCGAAGGCGGCCTGGGGGTCGGTGGCGCGGCGGGTGTGCACGGCGACCGCCCGGCCCTTCTCCTCGATCCAGGTGCCCTGCCAGGCGCCGACGCTGTCCAGGAGGCCGGGCAGTTCCGCGCGGACCGCCGCGACTCCGGGGTGCGGGGCGGGGGCGCTGACCGTGCCGGTGACGGCGTCCCAGCGTTCGGCGCCGTAGTGGCCGAGGACGACGAGGTGGTCGAGGCCGGGGACACCGGCGAAGCCGCCGTGGCGGACGGCGACACCCGCCGGGCGGCCGGTCACCACGGCGACGGAGGCGACCTTCGGGGCCAGGGTGGCGAGGGCGGCGACCGCGTCGGGGTGGGCGCGGGCCTGCTCGGGGTCGGGGACGATCGGGGCGAGCGTGCCGTCGAAGTCGAGCGCGATCACCGTTTCGCCCGGGCGGTGGAGGATCGCGTCCAGCGCGTCCCGCCCGGCCTGGGTCACGGGTGTCGGCAAGGTGGCCTTGGGGTTCTCTGCGTCCTTGTGGCTGCCCATGCCGTCGACCCTATCCGTCATCGCTCGGCCCGGCGTCCCTCCCGGACTCTTCGCAGCCGGTTGACGGTGACCGGATCGTGGGCGAGGGCGCGGGGGTCGTCGAGCAGGGCGTTGAGCAGCTGGTAGTACCGCACGGGCGCGAGGCCGAGCCGCTCCCGCACGGCCCGCTCCTTGGCGCCGGGACCGGCCCAGCCCTGCCGCTCCACGGCGAGGATCGCCTGCTCCCGCGCGTCCAGCTCATCCATGGAACGACGGTAACGGAGGGGTGTGACAGCGCGAGGGGGGTGGGGCCGGGGGGTGCGGGGGCGGGTACGGGCCCGGTGGGGCTTCTCGCGCAGTTCCCCGCGCCCGCACCCGACCACGCACCCACCCCCCGGCCAAGAGCCCCCTCACTCCCCCCGATCAGCAACAATCGCCGTCTGCTGCAGCTCAGCAAGCACCGCCCCCGGCCTCGCATCGGGCCGCACCGCCCGCCCCACCTGCTCCTTGACCGCCGCGCTCACATCCGACCAGGACGTCTTGCCCACGGGGTACAGCTCCGCGCTGGGCAGCGCGTCGAGGAACGGCCCGAGAGCGGCCTCGCCCTTGTCCCCGGCCATCTCCTCCGACGCGGACGCGGTCACCGGCAGCAGGTCGTACTCCCGGGAGAAATCGAGCACGTTCTTGTCGCTGTAGACGAAGTCGAGGAAGTCACCGGCCTGCTCCCCGTGGCCGTTCTGCTTGAAGGCCATCATCCAGTCGGCGACCCCCATGGTCGCGTGCTCCTGCTCGTCGCGCCCCGGCATCGCGGCCGTGCCGTACTCGACCCCCTGGTCGGCGGCCATCCGCATCAGGCTGGGGTGTCCGTTGAGCATGCCGACCTCGCCCCGCGCGAACGCCGCGAACGCGTCGGCGCGGTTGAGTTCCGCGGGGGCGGTGGGCCCGGTGAGGCCCCGGTCGACGAGCTTGTCCTTGAGCCAGGTGAAGGTCCGGACGTTGTCGTCGGAGTCGATGCGGTAGGTGCCGACGTTGTCGGTGTAGCCGCCCCCGCCGCTGAGCAGCCACTGCATGGTCTCGGCCTGCGCCTCCTCCGACCCGAGCGGCAGCGCGTAGGGGGTGGTGACTCCGGCGCTGTCGAGGGCCTCGGCGTCGGCGGCCAGTTCGTTCCAGTCGCGCGGGGCGCGGTCGAGGCCCGCCTCGGCGAAGAGTTTCTTGTTGTAGAAGAGGACGCGGGTGGAGGCGGCGAACGGCATCCCGTACGCGACCCGCCGTACCTTGCCCGCGTCGGCGAGCTGGGGGAGGAAGCCGGCCTGGACGGGGATGGAGAGCAGGTCGTCGACCTCGTAGAGGCGGCCCGCCGAGGCGTAGTCGGCGTAGGTGCCGGCCTGGGCGAGATCGGGGGCCTCACCGGCGGCGACCATCTCCTTGATCCTGCGGTCGACGTCGTTCCAGGAGTAGACGCTGACGTCGACCTTCACGCCCGGCGTCTTCTTCTCGTACGCCTTCACGACCGCGTCCCAGTACTTCTGGGAGCTGTTGGCCTTGGAGTCGCCGTAATCGGCGGCGACCAGTCTCAGCGTGACGCCGGGGCCGTCGCCCTCCGAGGCGCCGCAGCCCGCGAGCGTCGCCATCAGTCCCAGCACGGTGAGCGCCGCCATGCCGCTGTTCCCGACTCCGGTGTTCGTCCGCCTCTGCCGCTGTCGCACTCCCACTGCCCCAAACCTGTCGCATGAGCCCCGCGCCCAACAGCCTGAATCACAGGCACCGCACGCAAGGCCGTTGATCGCTCAACTTCCCAAACCTTCCATAAGGTCTACACCACAAGGTCTACACCACAACTCGGTAAGTGGACTAGACCTCTCGCGGGTCAAAGGGCCACACTGTCCCCGTGAGACATGTCATCGCCCTCGATGTGGGCGGCACCGGGATGAAGGCCGCGCTGGTCGGGGCCGGCCCCGTGCCCGGCGGACCACCGGTGCTGCTGCACCAGGCGCGGCGCGCCACCGGACGCGAGCGCGGGGCGGAGGCGGTCGTCGGCTCGATCCTCGACTTCGCCGCCGAGCTGCGCGCGTACGGTGAGCGGCACTTCGGCGAGCCCGCGGCCGCCGCCGGGGTCGCCGTGCCCGGCATCGTCGACTCCGGCCGGGGCATCGCCGTCTATGCCGCCAACCTCGGCTGGCGGGACGTCCCGTTGCGCGCGCTCCTCGCCGAGCGCCTCGGCGGTGTCCCGGTCGCCCTCGGCCACGACGTGCGCACCGGCGGGCTCGCGGAGGGGCGCGTGGGCGCGGGCCGGGGCGCGGACCGCTTTCTCTTCGTGGCGCTCGGCACCGGGATCGCCGGCGCGATCGGCGTCGAGGGCCGGGTGGAGGCGGGCGCCCACGGCTTCGCGGGCGAGATCGGCCACATCGTCGTACGGCCCGGGGGCACCCCGTGCCCCTGCGGCCAGCGCGGCTGTCTGGAACGGTTCGCCTCCGCGGCGGCCGTCAGCGAGGCCTGGGCGGACGCCTGCGGCGACCCCGGGGCCGACGCGGCGGACTGCGCCAAGGCCGTCGAGTCGGGTGACCCGCGCGCCGTCGCCGTCTGGCGGCACGCGGTCGACGCCCTCGCCGACGGTCTCGTCACCGCCCTCACCCTGCTCGACCCCCGCACGCTCATCATCGGCGGCGGTCTGGCGGAGGCCGGTGACACCCTGTTCGACCCTCTTCGCACCGCGGTGGAGAACCGGGTGACCTTCCAGAAGGTCCCCAGCATCGTCCCCGCGGCCCTGGGCGACACCGCGGGCAGCCTGGGCGCGGGCCTGATGGCCTGGGACCTGATCGCCCCCGCGCCCCCCGCCACCCCCACGGACCTCCCGGAGGTAACCCCCTGATGGCCCCCGCACTCACCGACCAAGGGTCCGACGACAGCGCCCCGTCCGGGACGCGGGGAACTGCGCGATCAGCCCCCACCCACCCGCAGTCGCGGAACAGAGCGCGTCCCTACGTCCTGGAGGGCGCCCACGTCGTCCTCCCCACCGGCACCGTGGACAACGGCCGTCTCACCATCCAGGGCACCAGGATCGCCGCCACCACCCCGGAGAACGCCCACACCATCGACGTCCGCGGCCACTGGCTGGTCCCCGGCTTCGTCGACCTCCACAACCACGGCGGCGGCGGGGCCTCCTTCACCTCCGGCACCGTCGAGGACGTCCTCCACGGCATCCGCACCCACCACCGGCACGGCACCACCACCCTCGTCGCCTCCACGGTCACCGGCGACATGGACGGCCTCGCCCACCGCGCCGGCCTGCTGTCCGAACTCGCCGAGCAGGGCGACCTCGCCGGCATCCACTTCGAGGGCCCGTTCATCTCCCCCTGCCGCAAGGGCGCGCACGCGGAGGAACTCCTGCGCGACCCCGACCCCGCCGAGGTCCGCAAACTGATCGACGCGGCCCGCGGCAGGGCCGCGATGGTCACCCTGGCCACCGAACTCCCGGGCGGCCTCGACTCCGTACGCCTCCTCGCCGAACACGGCGTCATCGCGGCGATCGGGCACACGGACGCGACGTACGAGCAGACGGTGCAGGCCATCGAAGCGGGCGCGACCGTGGCGACCCACCTGTTCAACGCGATGCCCCCGCTCGGCCACCGCGAGCCCGGCCCGATCGCCGCGCTCCTGGAGGACGACCGGATCACGGTCGAGCTGATCAACGACGGTACGCATCTGCACCCGGCCTCCCTGCAACTGGCGTTCCGTCACGCGGGCGCCGACCGGGTCGCGTTCATCACCGACGCCATGGACGCCGCCGGCTTCGGCGACGGCCGCTACATGCTCGGCCCGCTGGAGGTCGAGGTCGCGGGCGGGGTGGCTCGCCTGGTGGAGGGCGGCTCGATCGCGGGCTCCACCCTCACCCAGGACCGCGCCCTCCGACGCGCCGTCACCGTCGACCGCCTCCCGGTCGAGGACGCCGTCGCCGCCCTCTCCGCCAACCCGGCCCGCCTCCTCGGCCTCTACGACCGCATCGGCTCCCTCGACCCGGGCAAGGACGCCGACCTCGTCCTCCTCGACGCGGACTTCCACCTCAAGGGCGTGCTGCGCAAGGGCGAGTGGGTGGTGGATCCCTTCGGCGACCGGCCCGGGCAACCGGCCTGATCCGTGGACCCGTTGCCATGCGGTGCGCGGCGGCGGACGGCCAGGGGGCTGGGCCCGCCACCGCGCGTTTGGCATGATCGGGCCTCCGCGCAGTCGAGACCCAGGGGGTGAGCCCAGGTGATCCTCACGGTCACTCTGAACACCGCTCTCGACATCACCTACCGCGTACGGGAACTCCGACCTCACGCCACGCACCGGGTGACGGACGTGACCGAACGCCCCGGCGGCAAGGGCCTGAACGTGGCCCGCGTCCTGGCGGCGCTCGGCCACGAGGTGACGGTCACCGGCTTCGCCGGCGGCGCGACCGGCCGGGACCTGCGGGACCGGCTCACGCACACACCGGGTGTGGTGGACGCCCTGCTCCCGGTGGAGGGCGCGACCCGCCGTACGGTCGCCGTGGCCGACGCGAGCGGCGACACGACCCAGCTCAACGAACCGGGCCCGCTCATCGCCCCCGCCGAGTGGTCCGCCTTCCAGGAGGCGTACGTCGAACTGCTGCGCTCCGCCTCGGTGGTGGCCCTGTGCGGCAGCCTGCCGCCGGGGGTGCCGGTGGGCGCGTACGCGGGTCTGATCCGCACGGCCAGGACCCTCTCCGTGCCCGTCCTGCTGGACACCAGCGGCGAACCCCTGCGCCGGGGGGTGGCGGCCCGCCCCGACCTGCTGAAGCCGAACGCCGAGGAACTGGCCGAACTCACCGGCTCCCACGAGCCGTCCCGCGCGACCCGGGACGCACGCCGCCGGGGCGCCCAGGCGGTCGTCGCCTCCCTCGGCCCCGAGGGCATCCTCGCCCACACCCCCGAGGGCAGCTGGCGCGCGGTCCCCCCGCGCCGCTTCAGCGGCAACCCGACCGGGGCGGGCGACTCGGCGGTGGCGGGCCTGCTCTCCGGCCTGACCGACCACCTCCCCTGGCCCGACCGCCTGGCCCGGGCCGTGGCCCTGTCGGCGGCGACCGTACTGACCCCGGTGGCAGGCGAGTTCGACCGTCAGGCGTACGAGGAACTGGTGGGGCGGGTAACGGTGACCCGGGAGGTCACGGCGGCGTAGCTATAGGACAAAATCGGCCAGCCTCCGCCTTGGAAGTAGCCACCTCCCTGACACAAAGTCAAAAACGCGTCCCAAGTCCAGTATAATGACATGGACACTCTAAAAAAATAGGACATTCTCGTGAAGAAGCGATTTGCTGTAACTGGCGTCACCAGCGCCGCCCTCATTATGACCCTGGCAACTTCAGGACCCGCACAGGCACTAGATGCCCGCGCCGTCTGCGCCACCGCCGGAGCTCTCGGCGATGTAATTGTTTTTAACTACGACGGCGCTACGGACAGTATAGTTCTCGAGCTCGGCGTGACCGACACCGACAGAGACGGCCATCACGCGAGAGTTCGCCTGATCACCAAGAATGTCTCAGGCACGGTAAAGCGGTGGACTTGGCGCGCGAACACAGAAGCAATGACCTCCCTGCGTTGGAGGACAGTGGCTCACGAAGACAGCGGCATCTTCGAGGTAGGGGTTCAGGTCGCTCGATTCGAAAAGGATAAGCTGCTCAACAGCTGCATCGATTGGGCATGATCACGCTGGCCGTATGACGCTGATATAGATCACTCCCTGCCTAGCCGGGTAAAAAAAGCGAGGCAGGGACTCAGCTTGATGCGATGCGTAATGGTCGACTTGCGGACCCGGAATATAGCGAGGCGTCGTCCGCCGATCATTGATGATGGAAGTTACGCCATTGCATCATCAGAATTGCGCAGGGCTGAATCGTCCCCGTAGACCGCAAGAACGGCTGACAGCTGGCGGAGTTCGCGAGGCATGGCACGCTCGACCGGCTCCAGCGACTGCTGAACGGAGCGAGTTGGGTGCCGGCAACGCCGCGACGGCCTTCAGTCATACGCCGCCAAGCTCCTCGTCGATGACGGCGAGGAGTTCGTCATCGACAACCCGGCTTCCTCAAGAAGGGCCGCCTCGGCTGAGATGCGGTGGCACCGCCAGGCGCCATATATGG
Organism: Streptomyces sp. NPDC057438; assembly: GCF_042802995.1. Classification (NCBI taxonomy): domain Bacteria; kingdom Bacillati; phylum Actinomycetota; class Actinomycetes; order Kitasatosporales; family Streptomycetaceae; genus Streptomyces; species Streptomyces sp. NPDC057438. The sequence continues at coordinate 27,605 of NZ_JBHVDD010000087.1, read as the reverse complement.
ACAACTGCTCGGCGGGCAGGCCCTGGTGGAAAGCTGGAATATGACCGGTCTTCAGTTCACCAGTGCTTCCACTGCTGACCTTTGAGTCAAAGTTCCATCTCATCCTGCCGCACTTGGATGAATGTCGCCGCCGACTCCACCTGGCCAACGAGGCCATTACCATCGGCCACGCCGGGATCACCCTGTGGCCAGCGCTAGGAACCAGCGCTGCCGCCGTCACTCGCGGTGTCGCTGAGCTGACTGGTCATCCCGCGCCAACCTGGCGGGTCCGGGCTCCTGAGGGCCGGGCGCAAGCCGCTGACAGTCAACTGACCCGGTCTACTTCCCGCATTCACGCCGGCAGCCGCTCGGGCACCGCCGGAAGCATCTCGCCGTGTGCCTGAAGGGCGAGCAGAACCCGTCGTCGTGGCCAGGCACCCGGGCCGTGTCGGCTGCCTCGCGAGCCCACCAGACACCCGTGATCAGAATTCACGCGGCGCGTCGAGCCTCAAGACTTCCAGCCCTTCACCAACCACAATTGGTCGAGGTTGACATCACACTGGTTGCCTTCTTGACACGAGATTTTGATCTCGTTGGTTCCCTCATTGAGCTGGATGAAGTTGTAAGTCTGCGTCCAGCCCTTCTCGTAGTCGCCTTCCTTGGCCTTCGCCCAGTTTTTCAGGTCGACGGGGTTCGTGGACGGAGTCCCATTCACCGAGAGGGTAGCGGTGGCGTCCTTACCTGGCACCCCGTAGCCCGTGTAGAGCGTGTACTTGCCGCTCTTCGGGATGTCCTTTACCTGCCATGTCACCGAAGAACCGACCGAGTTGAAGTTCCCCACATAGAAGCCGCCCTCCGACTTCGCGCCCGGCACGTCGGAGGCGATGGCCGCGTTGCCGCCGAGAAGGAGGGTCTTGGCCTCGGCCTTGGGGAGTTCGCCGGCTTCCGCCTTCTTCGACTTGCTGGGCGACGGGCTGGGGTCCTTGCTCTCCCCGGTGGTGGGGGTGGTGCCGGTGCCGGTGTTTTTGTCGGACGCGTCGTCGCCCTCGTCACCGCCGAGCATGACGACGCCGATACCGATCACCACCGCGGCCACGACCGCGATCGCGCCGATCAGCAGGCCCTTGGTGTTGGGGCCACGGCCGCGGCCGCCCCCGCCGTTGCCGTACGCCTGCTGCCGGGTCGTCGGGGCGCCGCCGGAGAAGCTCTCGGCGGTCTGGTGGTGCGCGTTCGGCCGGGCGGGCGACTGCTGGCCGTACCCCTGCTGCGGGACCTGCCCGTACTGCGCGGTGGCGGCCTGCGGAGCCTGCTGGGTCTGCTGCCCGTACTGGCGTTCACCGACCGGCCGCGTCCGGTTGACCGCGTTCGGGTAGCCGTAGCTCGCGCTGGGCGGCTGGGCTCCTCGGGCCTGCCCGTCCTCGTAGAGGTAGCCGAACGGGTCGTCGTCCTCGGGCGTGCTCGCGCCGTTGTTGCCGGGCGTCATCCCTAGGTCTCCTCAGCGGTGCGGTACTTACACGTACGGGTGGCGGGTCATTGCTTCGGGGTGTAGGAGAGCGAGCCTACCCGCTCGTGATGACCCAGACGGGTGACTCGGACCTCATCCCCGGGCCCGACCGCCGCCCACCGGCCGACTTCCCGCGACAGCACGCCTCTGACCTGCGCTGATGCGGGCATGTATGCAGCGTCACTCCGGACGCTATCCGGCCCGCCTGTGCTGCCTGGGACGAGATCGTTTCTCGACGTACATCCGCTCGTCAGCTGATTTCAACACCTCGTCCGCCGTCATTCCGCAATGCGCCCATCCGATACCGAAACTGGCACCTACGCGCATTGCGCGGCCGTCGACCCGGATCGGCTGAATGATCTCGTTGCGCAGGCGTACGGCGAGGTCCTGGGCGTCCGCGCGGCCGAGGCCGTCGGCGAGGACGACGAACTCGTCGCCGCCGAGCCGGGCCACCGTGTCGCCGTCGCGCACCCCCCGGCTGAGCCGCCGGGCGACCTCGATGAGGACGGCGTCCCCCGCGTTGTGCCCGAACCGGTCGTTGATCGACTTGAACCCGTCGAGGTCGCAGAAAAGCACCGCGAGCCCCTTGGTCCCGTCGTCCCGCTCGTCCTCGGGCGCGACCGTGTGCACATGGTGGTCGAAGGTGTCGAACGGTCCGCCGACCCGGTGGAAGTCGAAGGCGTGCCCGCGGTGGCCCGCGGCCTCGTAGTCGTCGAACGACGGGTGCGGCAGCCGCGCCGCGTGCTCGGCGCCGCCGTGCTCCCCGAACTCCCCGTGGCCGCCGCCGAAGTCACCCTGCTCCCCGAACTGCCCGAAGGCCGCGTTCATGGAGTCGGCCGCCGCACCGGCCGGGAGCGACTGGGGGCGCTGGCAGAGACGGGAGGACAGGCGCGAGCGCAGCTCCGCGGAGTTCGGCAGCCCGGTCAGCGCGTCGTGCGAGGCCCGGTGCGCGAGCTGCAGCTCACGCCGCTTGCGCTCCTCTATGTCCTCGACGTGGGTGAGCAGGAACCGGGGCCCGTCGGCGGCGTCCGCGACCACGCTGTTGCGCAGCGACACCCATACGTACGTCCCGTCGCGCCGCCCGAGCCGCAGCTCCGCGCGCCCGCCCTCGGCGGAGGTCCGCAGGAGCGTGCCGATGTCCTCGGGGTGCACGAGGTCGGAGAAGGAGTAGCGCCGCATCGCGGAGGCGGGCCGCCCGAGCAGCCGGCAGAGCGCGTCGTTGGTCCGCAGGATCCGGCCGTGCTGGTCGCCGCCCATCTCGGCGATGGCCATACCGGAGGGGGCGTACTCGAAGGCCTGCCGGAAGGACTCCTCGCTGGCGCGCAGCGCCTGCTGCTCCCTTTCGAGCCTGACCAGTGCACGCTGCATGTTGGCGCGCAGACGGGCGTTGTTGATCGCGATGGCGGCCTGGAAGGCGTACATCTGGAGTGCTTCGCGTCCCCATGCGCCCGGTCGCCGACCGTTTCGCGGCCGGTCCACCGACACGACACCGAGCAGTTCGCCGCAGGAGGCGCCACTGGCGCCCGGGGTGTACATCGGGGCGAAGAGACGGTCGGACGGATGCCATTCGTCCTCGAACCGGGGAGCGGGGCCGTCGGTGTACCACTGCGGTACGTCGTCCTCGTCGAGCACCCAGCCCTCGGTGTGGGGTATGAACCGCAGGTCGCCCCACGCCTCGCCCATGCTCAGCCGGCGGTCCCAGGCGTCGCGGGAGCCGACGCGGCCGGTGATCAGGGCCTCGGCGGCGCTGTTCCCGGCGAGGGCGGCGACGACCAGGTCGCCGTCGGGGCGGACGAGGTTCACGCAGGCCAGTTCGTAGCCCAGGCCGTTGACCACGCCGTCGGCGACGGTCTGCAGCGTGTCGGCCAGGCTGCGCGCGGTGTTCATGTCCGCCATCACCTGGTGCAACTGCCGCAGCGTCGTCAGCCGGACGTAGGGCTCCGAGTCGGTTTCCATTCGCCCTCCCCCCGAGATCTCGTGGCAGCTCCAGGCTCCAGGTAACCTGCTTAACTCGCGGGCTTACTACCGCTTACGGTTCCCGCTTACAGCTTGCAGCGTCCCCGCCACTGAATCACAGCGCGAAGCCCACTCGGTACACAGGGTCAACAAAATATGGCTCCTGTGACTCAAGTCACAACAGAACATGAGCAATTGAGTGGAGTTTATGCGTTTCTCTCGTGCGCTTCCTGAACAGAATCCAGAACTCTGTGTAGGCGCTGTGCGCGGGGGCCGACCGGCGCCGATCGCGACCGGCCGGGCCGACCAGGGCACCTAGCATGAGCCCGTGGGCAACAGCGTGGAGTACCTCCGCCTGACGGCAGACGAGTTGGAGCGGATCAAAAGCGATCCCGACTGGGCGTGGAACCACATGGAGGACGTCCGCGAGGGCGAGGAGGCGTTCGAGCCCCCGCCCCGCGACGCGCGTTACTACGCCATCGGCTCCCGCGCCGTCCAGGAGCTGCTGCTCGAGCGTGCCGGATTCCCGGTGGACGTGATCAATGGCGAGCAGCCGATCCGCTACCCGGACCCGCGGGACGGCGACTACCACTACCTGACCGCCGACCAGGTCGCCACGGCGGCCGGCGCGCTGGCCGCGCTGCCGTCCGACCGGCTCCTCGCGCACACCGACCCGGGGGAACTCGTCGAGACCGGGCGCTACCCGGACGCCCCCACCGCGACGCTGTACCTCGACGCGGCACGGCACGAGTACGACGGGCTGGCGGAGTTTCTGGGCGCGGCCGCCCACGAGGGCCGGGCCGTCCTGGTCTGGCAGCTCTGACGACCAGGCCGCCGCGTGCGCTCGGCGCGCGGCGGTGCGAAGCCGCGGAGATCCGTCAGGAGGCCGTAGGGCGCGTGCAAGGCGTCACCAGGCGGGCGGGAACTGTTCGGACAAGCCTAGGTCGCAGGTCCAGGGGGTGGATCGGGCGGGGGCCCGATGTGGTGGGTGCGGGCCGGGAGCTAGCGTGCGAGCGTGCCGAACGACTCGCTGTCAGCCCCTCCCCCGCTTTCGCCCGCCCCTCCCCCCTCGGTACATGCTGAGGGGGTGAGTGAAGAAGAATTCCGTGCCGCGATGTCCCGGCTGGCGGCCGGTGTGGTCCTGGTGACCGCGCACGAGGCCGCGCTGGACCCGGAGGGGCCGCGCGGCGAGGACGTCGGGATGACGGCCACCTCCTTCATGTCCGTGTCCCTCGACCCGCCCCTCGTCATGGTCAGCCTCCGCGAGGGTTCCCGGATGGACGACCTCCTCGCCGAGCAGCCGCTGTGGGCGGTCTCCGTCCTCTCCGAGCACCAGCGCACCGCGGCGGCCCGCTTCGCCATGAAGAACCGAGTGAGCGACCGCCTCCTCTTCGCGGACCTCGCGCACACCAGGGGCGAGACCAGCGGCGCCCTCCTGATCGACGGCGCGCTGGCCACCCTGGAGTGCCGCACCGAGCAACGGGTGACCGCCGGCGACCACACCCTGGTCATCGGCCGGGTCCTCGCCGCGACAGCGGCGGGCACGACCACGGGCCCCCTCAGCTACTTCCGCGGCCGCTACCGGCAGCTGGCGCCGTAGGACGCGACGCGCCGGGGACGGCCTCAGCCCCAGTCCCGCCCCGACCGCCCCCGCTTGGTGTCGGACCGCTGCTTCTTCTCCCGCAGCCGCCGTTCGTTGATCCCCCTGGGGATACGGGTCGCCCGCCGCGGCTTGGGCGGCGGCGCGGTCGCCTCCGCGAGCAGTGCGGCCAGACGTACGGCGGCGGTCTCCCGGTTGCGCCACTGGGAGCGGTGCTCCGAGGCCCGGACGCTGACGACCCCGTCGACGAGCCGGCCCGCGAGACGCTCCAGCGCACGCGCCTTCCACACCTCGGGCAGTGCCTCGGTGTTCGCCAGGTCGAAGCGCAGCTCGACCTGGGAGTCGCTGGTGTTGACGTGCTGCCCGCCGGGGCCGGAGGAGCGGGAGAAACGCCACTGGAGCTCGGCCTCGGGAAGCGAGACGGAGCCACGGATGACGTGGGGACCGGACATGCCCCCATGGTCGCGCGGATGTCCGGTCCACGTCACGCCCTTTTCACCACGCCCAGGAACCATGGGCCGGGACATGGGTAAAGAAAGTAAAAACCGCTGGAACCTCTGGCGCCCCTCCCGACGTTCATAGGGGTACAGGTAGCTTCGTCCCCGGCACGAAGCCCGTAAGGCACGTACGCAACGAGGGAAGGACTCCCAACCATGGCTGTAAGCCTGTCCAAGGGTGGCAACGTCTCGCTCACCAAGGAGGCTCCGGGCCTGACGGCCGTCACCGTGGGCCTCGGCTGGGACGTCCGCACCACCACCGGCACGGACTTCGACCTCGACGCCTCGGCGATCGCGGTCAACCCGCAGGGCAAGGTCTATTCGGACGGTCACTTCGTCTTCTTCAACAACAAGCAGACCCCGGACCAGACCATCGTCCACACCGGTGACAACCGCACGGGCGAGGGCGCGGGCGACGACGAGGCGATCAACGTCAACCTGGCGGGCCTCCCCGCCGACGTCGACAAGATCGTCTTCCCGGTCTCCATCTACGACGCCGAGAACCGCTCGCAGAACTTCGGCCAGGTCCGCAACGCCTACATCCGCATCGTGAACCAGGCCGGCGGCGCCGAGATCGCCCGCTACGACCTCTCCGAGGACGCCGCCACCGAGACCGCCATGGTCTTCGGCGAGCTGTACCGCAACGGCGCCGAGTGGAAGTTCCGCGCGGTCGGCCAGGGTTACGCCTCGGGCCTCGTCGGCATCGCCCAGGACTTCGGCGTCAACGTCTGACATCGATCTGACTCCCGGGGCGCAGCGGCTCCCGGCACACCGCACCACCGCACCACCGCACCACGACGCAGAAGGCCCCGCCCACGACATCCACTGTCGCGGCGGGGCCTTCGGCCGTCGCGCCCGCCCTCGCCCCCTGCCCAAGTCCCTCGCCCCGCCCCCGCTCGGCCCGTGTCACAGCCGCCAGTCGGCCGCGTACTGGATGTGCAGCGAGGCCGGTACGCCCCGTCGGTTCCGCGGCCGCGACCAGGACCCCGCGCCCAGTTCGACACAGAAGTGCCGGGCGTTCGGGTGCGTGTACGGGAACGACGGGGCCTCGTCGACGAGGTCCCGCAGGAGAGCGCCGCGCTCGCGGAACGCGGTGGGGCTGCCCACGACGAAGAGCGTGTGCGCGGCGATGTCGAAGGCGAGGTGGTCCCGGTAGGACCGGTGGTGCCACCGCTCGTACCGGACGGCGTCCCTGTCCGGGAAGTCGCCGTCCGGGGTGCCCGTCGTCTGCGGCCTGCCCGCGTCGAGCCGGGCGCGCACCTGCTTCCACGAGGCCGTCGGGAACCGCAGGCTGTGGTGGAGCAGGACCAGGTCCAGCGAGACGGGTTCCCCCTCGCCGCCCCCGCCGCCGTCGACGCCGTCGGGAGCGGGGTTGGCGCGGATCGGCAGATGGACCAGCGACCGGGCGGACCGGGCGGCCAGCGACCACAGCGCGACCAGCTGCTCCGCACCGGCCCGGTCGGCGTACATCGACAGCCGGTGCCGGTCCTCGCGCAACACCAGGCGGGCCGGGGACGGGGCCGCCCGGATCACCCGCACCTCGTCGCCGCCCAGCCGGGCCCTGTGCACCCGAACCCTCTGCTCCACGCGCTCCCCCTCGCTCGTGGGAAGAAACCGTAGGCGGGTTCGCTGAGATGCCGCCCAGAGCCGATGCCGGCTGTCGGACCCGGTCGATAGCGTGCGGCCATGCTGCTGCTCGCGCCCCTCCGCACCGCCGAGGACGGAACCGTCCCCGGCCCCCTCCTCGACGAACTCACCGCCCTGTACTCCTCCCAGCGCGCCTTCTACTCCCTGAGCGGTGACTTCCCGGACGCGAACGACATCCGTCCCGAACAGGTGGCCGCGGCCCTGTCGCTGGAGCTGGCCGACCCGGAGACGGAGATCCTGCTCGCCCGCGCCGCCGGGGAGGGGCGGCTCGTCGGGGTCGTCATCACCCTCGCCCGCCATCCCGATCCGGCCGACCCGGACCCGTGGATCGGCCTGCTGCTCGTCGACGCCACCGCTCAACGGCAGGGGTACGGACGCCGGTTGGCGCATCTCGTCGAGGAACGGTTCCGGCGGGCCGGGCGCACCGCCGTACGACTGGCGGTACTGGACAACAACCCCGGCGGTCTGGCGTTCTGGACATCCCTCGGCTACGAGGTGATCGAGCAGCGCCGGGACCGTCAACTGGGGCGTCCCTGCAGCGTGTTGCGCAAGACGCTGCGTACGCCGCGCCAGGCCGCGCGGGTCGCCGTACTCGATCCGGACGGCGCGGTCCTCCTGTTCGAGTACCACAACGAGGAGGTGGGCGCGCACTGGGCCCTTCCCGGGGGCGGTCTGGAGGCCGGTGAGACACCGCGCGAGGGTGCCCTGCGCGAACTGCGCGAGGAAACGGGCTGGACGGACGTGGAGCCGGGCGCCTTCCTGCACACCTGGACCCATGACTTCACCCGCGCCGGCGTCCCCGTCCGCCAGCACGACCACCTGTACGTGGCCCGGGGCCCGCGCCGCGAGCCGGTGGGCGGTCTCCTCGCCACGGCGCGCGCGGCGGAGGGCATCCTGGCCTGGCGCTGGTGGACCCGCCAGGAACTCTCCGAGGCGACGGCGTCCGTGTGGCCGCCCGAACTGCCCCGGCTGCTGACGGAGTTCGAGGAGTCGGAGGCTCCCCCGGGGGGCGGGACCGGCCGTCCCTGACTCCTCGTCTCCTCGTCTCCTCAGGGCTTCGGCGGCCTGCCCTCCCCGTACAGCCAGTCCTCCCAGACCGGGGTCAGGTCCGCGTCCGGAGCCGCCTTCGCCGCGAACTTCTCCGCGTACGCCGTGAAGTCGGCCGTGTCCGCGTTGCCGTGGCGGTGGGCGGCCGCCCAGCCCCGGATCAGCTCGAAGAAGGCGGCGTCGCCGACAGCCTGACGGATCTTGTGCAGGACCATGGCGCCGCGCTCGTACACCGGACTGTCGGAGATACGCGCGGCGCTCGGCGGCTTCGCGGGCGGGAAGTCCCAGACGGCCTCGTTCGCCTCGGCGTCCCGGAAGTGGTCGCCGTCGTACAGCGCGTCGAAGGTCTCCTGGGCGCTGTCACCGCCGTGGTCCTCCTCCCACAGCCACTCGGCATAGGTGGCGAACCCCTCGTTCAGCCACATGTCCCGCCAGCTTTTCGGGGTGACGGAGTCGCCGTACCACTGGTGGGCCAGCTCGTGGACGAGGAGCGGGAGGCCGGGGGCGCCGGGGAAGACGGGCCGGTTCTGCGTCTCCAGCGCGTACGCCACGTCCTGCGGCCGTTCGACGATCGCGCCGGTGGAGGAGAAGGGGTACGGGCCGAACTTCCCCTCCGCCCATGCGACGACCTCGGGGATCCGGCCCAGGACCGCACGGCTGTCCTCGGCCTGCGTGGGATCGACGGCCACGTACACCGGCAGCCGGCCCTTCCCCTCGCCTCTGCCCACCGTCGAGCGCCCGATCTCGTAGCGGCCGATCTCGTAGCGGCCGACCGCGATCGTGGCCAGATAGCTCGCCATCGGCTCGACGACGCGCCACGAGTACGTCGCACGGCCGCCGTCGACGGTCTCGCTCGTCAACTCCCCGTTGGAGACGGCCCGCAGGCCCTCGGGGACCGTGACCGTGATGTCGTAGGCCGCCTTGTCGGAGGGGTGGTGGTTGCCGGGGAACCAGGTCATCGAGCCGGTCGGTTCACCGAGCGCCAGGACGCCGTCGGCGGTCGGAAGCCAGCCCTCCTGCGAGCCGTCCGGATCGGTGATCGTCTCCGGGGTGCCCGAGTACCGCACCGTCGTACGGAACGTCTCCCCCTCGTCGAGTCCGCCCCCGGGGGTGACCGTCAGCTCCTGCCCCGCCCGCTTCCACCGCGCCGCCGCGCCCTCGACGGCGACCGACGCCACGTCCATCCCCCGGAGATCGAGGTTGAACGCGCCGAGGTCCCGCGTGGCCCGGGCGGTGATGACGGCGGTGCCGCGCAGGTGGGCGGCGGTCGCGGTGCCGGACGGGGGTGTGTAGCCGAGCGTGAGGGTGTAGTGGGTGACGTCGTAGCCCCCGTTGCCGAGCTTCGGGAAGTACGGGTCCCGCAGACCGGCGGCGCCCTTGCGCGTCCCTTCCCCGTCACCGCCTCCGCCACCCCCACCTCCGGCGCACGAGGTGAGCGTGAGTGCCAGGGCCGCGGCGAGCAGGGCGGGCGGGACAACCGGTACGGATCGGGACACGTCGGGGATCCTATGAGGACATGACACCATCGCCTACGTGCTCGACATCGGCTACGCCCTCTCCAACCGCTTCCCCGATCCTCCGCAGACGGACTATCGCCGCGCCGACGTGTACACGCTGCGGCACGACCTGTTCTGCGGTGACGTCTACCTCGCCGACACCAAGGCGGACCGGGAGCTGTCCACAGCCTGGGGATGGGTGCCGGTACTGGACTTCGCGTGGGCACTGTGCGACATCGTGGAGCGGCTCGACCAGGACCCCGCCGGTTCCCGCGCCTCCCGTCCCCAGCACGCGGAACTCGACTTCACCGAGTCCACCGACCGCATGCTCTTCGAGCGGCGCTTCGGGTGGGTGGACATCGAGGCGGACTGGATGCCGGCGGAGGACCCCCCGCTCACCTTCTCCCACACCGAACTCCGCCGCGAGGCCCGCGACTTCCTGCACGACGTGATCGCCGACCTCTGCGACCTCCACGAGGCCCTCGCGGAGAACCCCGCGATCTGGACCCTTCAGTCCCGCTTCCCGAGAACGCGGTAAGGGAGGCAGGGCTTTCCGTCCGCGGCCCGGTGGGGGCTGGGGGTCGAAGGGGCGCAGCCCCTGTGAAGGATGGGACGGGTAGGGGCCGCGGGGGCGAAAACACACCCGCCCCCGGACGTCACCCCTCCACCCGAATCCCCATCGCCCCCGCCAACACCGGCGCCAGATCCATCAACTGCGCCGCACTGATCACCGCCCCCGACAACCGCTCCACCCCCCGCACGATCTCCACCGACGCAGCCCCCCGCAGATCCACGTCCACAAGGCTCACCCCGGTCAGATCAACCCCCTTCAACGCACACCCCACGAACGCCACCCGCTCCAACCGCGCACCCCCGAAATCCGGCTCGACCAGCACACAGTCCTCGAAGACCACGTCCCTGAGCCGAGCCTCCCGCAGATTCAGGTAGTCGATCTTCCCCCCACGCACCAGCACCCGCTCCAGCGCGGCCCCGTGCAACCGCACCCCACCGAGCCGCGCGTCCACCAGCTCCACATCACGCAACGTCGCCTCGGCCAGATCCGTACCGACACCCCGTATCCCGGTGAGGACGGAGTCGAGCACCCGGGCCCGCCGCAGCCGCGTCTCGTCCAGCGCGCACCCCGTCAGCGCGCAGTCCATGAACCGGGCGCCCCCGCCGTCCTGCCCCGCGAGGTCCCGCTCCCGGAACTCCAGCCCGTCATAGTCCCCGTCGGGCTCCAGCTCCCCGCCCGCGAACGCCTCCAGCACCGGCAGCCGCACCTCCGGCCGCCGTGCCGCCTTCACCACCGACGTCGCCCTCACCATGCCCCCATCGTGCACCCCACCACTGACAATCCGCGTGACCTGCGCGAACGCCCCACCGCAGCCCGGCCATGTCACATTCCGGCGCCCTCGATCCGTCGTACGCACCGACAGCCCCGTACCGGCCGACCGGCAGGGCGGCCGAAGACACCGACCCGAGGGAGCCCCAGCCATGCCCACCAGCCGACCCCGCACCCCCCTCACCGTCATCGGCGGCGGCTTCGCCGGACTCACCGCGGCGATCACCGCCGCCGAGGCGGGCGCGCGGGTCACCATGTACGAGGCGCACCACACGCTCGGCGGCCGGGCCCGGACCGCGGAGGGGCCGTACCGGACCAACGAGGGACCGCACGCCCTCTACAGCGGCGGCCCGCACTGGACATGGCTCACGCAACGGGACCTGATCGGCCCGCTCGCCCCGATCCCGCCCCTGGAGGCCGCCCGGCTGCGCCTGCACCACAAGGGCGTCCTGCGCCGGACACCGCCGTTCGCGATGCTCAAGCTCCTGCGCCCCCGCCGCACGGGCCCGCACGCGCCCGTCGACGTCGACTTCCTGACCTGGGCGACCGGGCAGGCGGGCGAGGAGGCCGCGCACGCCGCCGCCCACTACGCGGCGGTCGCGCTGTTCCACCACGACCCGGGCTCCCTGTCCGCCGCGTTCGTGCAGGAACGGCTGCGCCGGGCCACGAAGCTGCCCCCGGAGGCGCACTACCCGCGCGGCGGCTGGGCGAGCGTCATCGACCGGATGGCGGCCCGCGCCTGGAACCTGGGCGTCCGCATGGAGACCCTCAGCCGCGTCGACAGCCTCGACGACCTCGGCGGCGGGGGCACCGGCCCGATCGTCGTGGCCACCTCCCTGCACGCGGCCCGCCCCCTGCTCGGGGACGACTCGCTGACGTGGCCGAGCGGCCGTACCGCCCTCCTCGACCTCGCCGTACGCACCCGCCGCGGCGACGCGTTCGCCGTCTCCGACCTGGACGCGCCCGGCTGGATCGAGCGGTTCACCGCGCAGGACCGCACGCTGGCCCCCGCGGGCGAGCAGCTGCTCCAGGGGCAGTTCCCGATCGGCCCGCACGCGGCACGGGCCGACGGCGTCGCCCGCGCCGAACACCTGCTCGACCTGGGCTTCCCCGGCTGGCGGGACCGGGTGACCTGGCGCCGCGAGGCCACGTCGAACGGCCGTACGGGCGCGGTCGACCTGCCCGGCACCACCTGGCGCGACCGCCCGGCCGTGGACCGCGGCGACGACGTGTACCTCGCGGGCGACCAGGTGGCGGCGCCGGGCGTCCTCTCCGAGGTGTCGTTCAACAGCGCCCTGGCGGCGGTCTCCCTGGCCCTGGGCCGCAGGTCACGAACCTCCCAGCACCTGAAGCGCGCGTGAGCCCCCGCCACCGGCCCCGCGCGGCACCCCGCACCCTCAGTGCCGCCCCGCCACCCGGTCCGCCACCCGCGCCAGCCTCGACGACTGCCCCTTGTTCGACGCCGCCTCCCGCCGGTCCGCGGCGCGGTAGGTGGCGTACATGCCCTGCACCCCCGCCCACCGCAGCGGCTCCGGTTCCCACTTGCGCACCCGGTGGTTCACCCACGGCAGCGAGGTCAGCGCGGTGTCCCCGGCCTGCCCGGAGTCCCGCCGGACGAGGTCGCGGAGGGTACGGGCGGCCAGATTGGCGGTGGCCACCCCGGAGCCGACGTAGCCGCCGGCCCAGCCGAGCCCCGTCGACGGGTCGAGGGTGACCGTGGCACACCAGTCGCGCGGGACCCCCAGCACGCCCGACCAGGCGTGGTCGACCCGCACCCCCGCCAGCGAGGGGAAGAACCGCACCAGGATCTCGTACAACGCCTCGATGGTCGCCGCCTGCGTACGCCCGTCGTTGTCCGTCCGCGACCCGAAGCGGTACGGCACCCCGCGGCCGCCGAGCGCGATCCGGTCGTCGGCGGTGCGCTGCGCGTACATGTACCCGTGCGCCATGTCGCCGAGCGTCTCGCGGCCCTCCCAGCCGAGCGTCGCCCACTGTCCGACCGTCAGCGGCGCGGTGGCGATCATCGAGGAGTTCATCGGCAGCCAGGTCCGCCGCTGGCCCCTGAGGTTCGCCGTGAACCCCTCCGTGCAGCGCAGCACATAGGGCGCCCGGACCGTGCCGTACGGCGTGACCGCGTGCCCGGGCCGGATCTCGGTCACCGGCGTCAGCTCGTGCACGGTCACCCCGAGCCCCTCGACGACCGCCGCCAGCCCCGTCACCAGCTTCACCGGATTCAGCCGTGCCCCGTGCGGCGTCCACGTCGACCCCACGGCGCCCGCGACCCTGATCCGCTCGGCCGTCTCCCGGGCACCGTACAGCTCGCGGTCGTCCTCCCCGTACGCCCTCTCGTGCTCGTGGAAAGCCCTGAGGCGACTCAACTGGGCCGGGGTGTGGGCGACTTCGAGCACCCCGCCCCGGTGGATGTCCGCCTCGACACCCTCCTCGCCCGCTACCCGCACGACCTCGTCGACGGTCTCGTTCATCGCCCGCTGCAACCGCACGGCGGCCTCCCGCCCGTGCAGCCGCGCGTACCGGTCCCGCCCCGCGACCCCGTTGTAGAGCCAGCCGCCGTTGCGCCCCGAGGCCCCGTACCCGCAGAACTTCTGCTCCAGGACGACGATCCGCAGACCGGGCGCGGCCTTCTTCAGGTAGTAGGCCGTCCACAGCCCGGTGTACCCGCCCCCGACGATCGCCACATCGGCGGACGCGTCCCCGGCCAGCGGCTCCCGCGGAACGGGGATGCCGGCCTGCGCGTACCAGAAGGAGATCCCACCGTTGACGGTGCCGGCCATCGCGTCCGAGCTGCTCATGGCGGGACGCTAACCCCTGCCGAGGGGCCCTGTCTCCTACGGATTTCGTGGCGTACGCGCCGCCGCCGGGCCGTAAATCGAAGGCGTTCCCGGCAGGCGCGCACGTAGGGTCGCCCGCATGACCGATGCCATCCCGGTACCTGAGGAACTGGCCGCCACGCTGGAGATGTTCTTCGAGGAGGAGGGCCGGTCCTTCGCCGCCGCCCTGCCGGGGCTGGTCTCCCGGTTCCTGGACCACTGGGGGCTGTGCCCCGACGGACCGGCCATGCACGGCATGTGCGCCCTGGTCCTGCCCGTGGTCCGCACGGCCGACGGCACCCCGGCCGTGCTCAAGCTGCAGATCCTCGACGGCGAGAGCGAGGGCGAGCCGGTCGCCCTGCGCGTCTGGAACGGCGACGGGGCGGTACGGCTGCTGGACCACGACCCCGCGACGGGCACCATGCTGCTCGAACGCCTCGACCCGGCCCGCATGCTGTCCCACGAGCCCGACACCCGCGCGGCCGTCCTGGTCATCGCCCGCCTCCTGGCCCATCTGACCGCCACGCAGGCCCCGCCGGGCCTGCGCCGTCTGTCCGACATCGCCGCCGACATGCTGGACCGCACGCCCCCGGTGCTGGCCCGGATCCCGGACGCGTCCGACCGACGCCTGATCGCCGACTGCGCGGCGGCGCTCCGCGAGGTCATGGCCGAACCGGGCGACCGCCTCCTCCACTGGGACCTGCACTTCGACAACGTCCTGGGCGCCGACCGCGCCCCCTGGCTCGCCTTCGACCCCAAACCCCTCGCCGGGGACCCCGGCTTCGACCTCTGGCCGGCCCTGAACAACCGCTTCGACCCGGACGACGTCGTCTGGCGCTTCGACGCGATGACCGACGTCCTCTCCCTGGACCGCGACCGCGCCCTCGCCTGGACCCGCGCCCGCCTCCTCCAGAACGCCGTCTGGGAGATCGAGGAGGGGCGGCCCCTGGACCCGGAGGACCTGGAACTCGCCCGCCGCCTCCGCTGACCCGCCGCCTCCGCCGACGGTGGAACCGCCCCGGCCCCCGCCTCCTCTCTCCTCATGCGGAGAGCCCGGGACGCCGTCCCGGGACGCGAGGCAGGGGGATCCGGTGTCGTCCGAGGACGAGGTGGAGGAATTCGCGGCGCTGCTGCGGCGCCTGAAGGCCCGTACGGACCGCAGTTACGCGGCCCTCGCACGCCCCCTGCACATCAACGCCTCGACACTGCACCGGTACTGCGCGGGCGAGGCCGTCCCGCTCGGCTTCGCGGCCGTGGAACGCTTCGCCGCGATCTGCGGGGCCGACCCGGCCGAACGGATCGAGCTGCACCGGCGGTGGGTCCTGGCCGCCGCCGCACGACAGCGCTCCCGGACGGCGACCGTATCCGCCCCGCACGCCCCCGAGACCACCGGGCTCGCGACCTCCGGCGCGGCCTCCGCCCCCGCGCCCCCGGCAACGCCCGCCCCTGCCCCCGGCCTCCCGCCCGCCTCCTCGCCCGCCCCGCGAACACCCTGGTACGGACGCCGCGCCGCGCTCGCCGCGGCTGCCGTGACCGCGCTGGCGGCGACCCTCGGCGGCCTGTCCACGCTGACGACGACCGCGAAGACGGCGGGCCGCCCCGGGCACACCTCCCCGACACCGTCGGCGCCCGCCTCCCCCGCACACGACCTGCCACCCGGCACGCTCACCCCGAAGACGACCCCGGCGGGCGGCCGCTCACCCGCCCCGACCTCGAGCCCGTCCGCCTCCACCACCTCGGCCTCCGCCGGGGAAGCCGACCCCGAATCGCCCGCCCCGCCCTTCACCTGGACGGTGAACTCCCACCTCTGGGCGACCGGTTGCGACCACGACTACGTCATCGACAAGGCACCCCGGCAGGTACCGCCGCCCCCGCTCCCACAGGACGCCGCCCCCTGGGCGCGCTCGCAGGGCGCGGTGCACGGCGGCCAGACCCTCGTGGACATCGCCGTGCAGGGGCGGACGGACACGGCCGTCGTCCTGAAGGCGCTACGGGTCCGCGTCGTGGGACGGGCCGCCCCGCTGAAGGGCACCGTCTACTTCACGGGCCAGGGCTGCGGCGCCGACCTGGACCCCCGCGTGTTCACGGTGGACCTGGACCTGGAGCGTCCGGTACCCCGCCCTGTCCAGGGCGGCGAGGGCGGCACGGGCACCCCGGCCAGACGCATGCCGTACCAGGTGGCGGCGAAGGCTCCCGAGGTCCTGATGATCGACGCCCGGACCGTCGACTGCGACTGCCGCTGGTACCTGGAACTCGACTGGTCCTCCCAGGGCCGCACGGGCACCGCACGCATCGACGACCACGGCACCCCGTTCCGCACCAGCGGCACCAAGGGCCTGCCGCAGTACTGGTACGCGAACGACGGCTGGACCCCCGCGAACTGAGCCCGACGAAAAACCCCAGGCCAGAAGAAATCCGACCTGGGGTTCCAGCTGAGCCCCCTGTCGGATTCGAACCGACGACCTACGCATTACAAGTGCGTTGCTCTGGCCAGCTGAGCTAAGGAGGCGTGGCCCCTCGCGGGGGCGCCCGTGCAGTGTACCCACGTCACAGGGTGTGCTCGTCGAAAATTTCCGCGAAGTTCACAGGGGTCCGGGTACTGACAGACCAGGTGAACGACGGGTACCGTCCTGACCCAGTCCACTCCCGTGGACTACACCACCGTGGAACCGTCCGCGGTGGATCACCACCTTTACTCGGATCGTCCGGCACGTTCCTGCCGGTGAAGGGGGCCTACGACCCATGGCCACAGTTACGTTCGACAAGGCGACCCGGATCTACCCGGGTTCCACCAAGCCCGCCGTCGACGGTCTCGACATCGAGATCGAGGACGGCGAGTTCCTCGTCCTGGTCGGCCCGTCCGGTTGTGGCAAGTCCACCTCGCTCCGCATGCTCGCGGGGCTCGAGGACGTCAACGGCGGTGCCATCCGCATCGGTGACCGCGACGTCACGCACCTGCCGCCGAAGGACCGGGACATCGCCATGGTGTTCCAGAACTACGCGCTCTACCCGCACATGACCGTCGCCGACAACATGGGCTTCGCCCTGAAGATCGCCGGCGTCAACAAGGCGGAGATCCGGCAGAAGGTCGAGGAGGCCGCGAAGATCCTCGACCTCACCGAGTACCTGGACCGCAAGCCGAAGGCCCTCTCCGGCGGTCAGCGCCAGCGTGTCGCCATGGGCCGCGCCATCGTGCGTGAGCCCCAGGTCTTCCTCATGGACGAGCCGCTGTCGAACCTCGACGCCAAGCTCCGCGTCTCGACCCGTACGCAGATCGCGTCCCTGCAGCGCCGCCTCGGCATCACCACCGTCTACGTCACCCACGACCAGGTCGAGGCCATGACGATGGGCGACCGCGTGGCGGTCCTGAAGGACGGTCTGCTCCAGCAGGTCGACACCCCGCGCAACATGTACGACCGCCCGGCCAACCTCTTCGTCGCCGGCTTCATCGGCTCCCCGGCCATGAACCTGGTCGAGGTCCCGATCACCGACGGCGGCGTGAAGTTCGGCAACAGCGTCGTCCCGGTCAACCGCGAGGCCCTCAAGGCCGCCTCCGACAAGGGTGACACCACCGTCACCGTCGGTGTCCGCCCCGAGCACTTCGACGTCGTGGAGCACGACGGCAGCGTCGCCTCCGCCCTGTCCAAGGACACCGCCGACGCCCCGGCCGGCCTCGCCGTCACCGTCAACGTCGTCGAGGAACTCGGCGCCGACGGCTACGTCTACGGCACCGCCGAGGTCGGCGGCGAGACCAAGGACCTCGTGGTCCGCGTCAACGGCCGCCAGGTCCCCGAGAAGGGCGCGACGCTGCACGTGGTGCCGCGTCCGGGCGAGAACCACGTGTTCTCGACCTCCACGGGCGAGCGTCTCTCCGACTGAGTCCGGACACGGCGCGTCCGTGACCGTGCGCGAAACCTCCACCCCGGGATAAATCACCCAGGTTGACGAAGAAGGCCCCGCAAACATCCGCAGGGCCTTTTTCGTTGCCATCAACTACCCCGGCAAACCGGTTGATTTCGACCCGTGTGCGTCAACCCGCCACCTGCGGGACGGCGCTTCGACATCCCCCGTATCGGTGACCTAATGTCGCCATATCACTACCCCGCGCTACCCTCACTCGCGTGAAGCACACCCACACCCACACGCAACGGACGCGCCACGGCCGCGGTCCCGCCCGCCGGATCGGCCGCTCCCTGGCCCTGGTCCTGCCCGTCGTCATGGTCCTCTCCGGCACCCTCGCGGTCACCCGGGTCAACTGGACGGGCACCGAACCCGCGGAGTCGATGCTCGCCGCCTCGGAGGTCACCCAGCGCACCAAGACCCGCGCCCCGCACGAGGTGCTGCGCGACAAGCTCCTCGTGGAACTCCAGGAGGAGAGCCCCGGCGTCGCGCTCACCCACCTCCAGCAGGCGGTGAACGGCCGCCCGGCGTTGGCGAAGCACTGCACCTCCATCGCCCGCGCCCTCGGCCGCGCCGCGGTCCGCGCCTACGGCCCCACCCGGGCCCAGTCCTTCGCCCGCCCGGTCTGCGACACCTCCTTCGCGACGGGAGTGGCCGCCCAGTACCGCTGAGGACAGCGCAGCACAGCGCCGATGACCGCGCGACGCACCGCTGAGGGCCCCGCAGCGCCGTAGAGACGCATCCAGCGGCTCCCGAGGGGCTCTCAGAGGCTGCCAGAGGCTTCCAGAAGGCCCCGAAGGATCCCCGGGCGCTCCAGGCGCCCGGCATCCCCGTACACCGATCCCAGGGCCGTGCTCCCGCGAACGGGGCGCCACGTACAGTTCGGTCATGACCGATCCGAACGCAGCGTCGCGCCCCGTTCAAGCCGTGGTCCTCGCCGGTGGCCAGGGCTCCCGGCTGCGTCCGTACACCGACGACCGACCCAAGCCCATGGTCGAGATCCCCGGTACGGGCACCCCGATCATCGGCCATCAGCTCACCTGGCTCGCCGAGGAGGGCGTGACCGACGTGGTCGTCTCCTGCGGCCACCTCGCCGACGTCCTGCAGAAGTGGCTGGACTCGGCCGACCTGCCGGTCCGCGTCACCACGGTCGTCGAGACGGAGCCCCTGGGCCGCGGCGGCGGCCTCAAGTACGCCGCCTCCCACCTGCCCCACCCGGACCAGCCCTGGTACGCCACCAACGGCGACATCTGGACCCGCTTCTCGCTCCGCGACATGGCGGACTTCCACGCCGAACGCGACGCCCTCGCCACCCTCGCGCTCGCCCGCCCCCGCATCCCCTGGGGCGCCGTGAAGACGGACGGCTTCGGCCGTGTGACGGACTTCATCGAGGCCCCGCCCACGACGTACGAGATCAACGCGGGCGTCTACGTCTTCTCCCCCGAGTTCACCGACCTGCTCCCCGCGCGCGGCGACCACGAGCGCACCACGTTCCCGCGCCTGGCCCGGGAGCGCCGGCTGGCCGGCTTCCCCATCCCCCAGGGCGCCTACTGGCGGGCCATCGACACGGCCAAGGACCTCACGGAGGCGGCCAAGGAGCTGGCGGCCCTGAGCCGCTGAACGGCCGCCGCCTTCCCCTCCCTCTTCCCCTTCCTCCGGACACGACAGTGGGCCCCGCGCGAACAACACGCGGGGCCCACTCGCACATCGCCGGAAGCGGCGAAACCTACCCGAGCAGTCCCCCCACCAGTCCGGGCTGCCCACCCGAGGAACTTCCGCCGGTGGACCCGCCGGTGGACCCGGTGGCCCCCCCGGTCGCCCCGCTGGAGGCCCCTCCGCTGGAGCTGGGCCCGGCGGTGGTACTGGGCGCCTGCTGGGCCGGAGCGGTCTGCTGCGGCGGCGCCTGCCCCGCCGTCCCCTGCGTCTGACTCGGCTGTCCCCCGGTGACCGCCCCCGTGGACGGCGCGGCCCCCGGAGTCGTGGCCGCCTGGGAAGGCGTCGCCGATGTCGCGCCCGCGCTGGGCGAGTTGGAGGCGGACGGGCTGTTCTCACGCCGCGCGGTCGGCTCACCCGGCAGCGGCGACCCCGGCAGCTCGTTGCGCGGAGCCTCCCCGGGCCCGGGAACGACGATCCGGTCGGCGTCACGCACGGCACCGCCGAGCAGGGACCCCACGAGCAGCGTCAGCCCGACGACGATCGCGGCGGCGATCGCACCCCGCCGCAGCACATGGCGCCGCAGTTCCCAGATGTCGGCGCGCGGCCCGAGCGTGCGCCAGGCACCGCCCGCGAGCCGCCCGTCGACCGAGTACACCGGCGCGCCCGCGATGATCAGCGGGGACCAGGCGGCGAGGTAGATGATGTCCGGCGTCTCGTAGACGGGAACGGTCTTCCAGCTGACGGTGACCAGCAGCGCGGCCGACAGCAGCGCCCCGACACCGGCGGCGACCCGCTGCCAGAGCCCGAAGACGGTCAGTACGCCCACGATGACCTGGGCGAAGGCGATGACGAGGCCCGAGCCCACCGGGTGTTCGAGGGCGAACTGCCGCAGCGGCTCGGCGACTTCCCACGGGTGCAGCGTGTTCAGCCACTTCACCATGGAGCCGCGCTTGCCGCCGTCGAAGTAGTGCGGATCGCAGAGCTTGCCCATGCCGGCGTAGACGGAGATGAAGCCGAGGAAGACGCGCAACGGCAGCAGCACCACGCCGAGGTTCATCCGGCGGCCGGGGTAATAGGCGTGCCGGACGGCCTCGTTGCCGGCCCGGCGCCCGCCGCGCTCGTCCTCGCCGCCGTCGTAGGAGTCCGCGAACTCCCCGTCGGCATGGGCGTCCTGGCCGTACCCCGGTTCGTCGTACATGCTGTCGACGGTCCGCATGGCGGGGAGGAGCCGGGTGCCGTCGGCGGCGTGGTCGCCGTGCGTGCGCTGGCTGCCCACGATGGGCGTCTCGACGGTCTCGACGGTCAGGTCGGCGCCGTAGCGCCCGCCTTCGTCGCCGTAGCGCCCGCCGCCGGTGGCGTAGCCGCCGCGCGGGCCGTCGACGCGGGGGATGACCTGGGTCGAGCCGGTGTCGCTCAGGGGGTCGGGGGCCCCGCGGCCGACGCCCGCGCCGCGCACCGCCTGGAGGAGCCGGTGGGCCCCGGTGTCGTCCGGCGCGGACTTCCCGCTCCAGACGACGGGCGCGCGCCGACGCCCGGCGGCGGGCGCCCCGGAGCGCCCGGCCGCGCCCACGGCCGGGATACGCGCGGTGTCCGCGCCGGCGCTCAAGTGCCGTGCGATGCGCGGGGACGCCCGCGTGGAGGCGCTCAACTGCACGCGGAAACTCGCGTGGTTGACGATGACCTGCGCCGGATCGCTCGGCACCTTCACCATGCTCAGCGCGGGAGCGTCGTCGAATCCCGATTCGAATCCCGACGAACGGTCCCCCGTGGGTGTGCGGGGTGTTCTGGTGTCCACACTCATCTAACCGAGTGACGTGTCGTTAGGACACTGCTTTGACCGCCCCGATCTGTCCGGACCCCGTCAAGGTGGTCCGGCACTCCCCGAAACCCCAGTTGGGGCCCGGTTCCCCACCCGTCACACCGACCGGACTACGCCCGACGACGGGCCGCCTCGTACAGCACAACTCCCGCCGCGACACCGGCGTTCAACGACTCGGCCCCACCCGGCATGGGGATCCGCACCCGGTAGTCGCACGTCTCGCCCACGAGGCGGGACAGGCCCTTGCCCTCGCTGCCGACGACGATGACGACCGGGCCACCGAGGGCCTCCAGCTCACCGATCTCGGACTCCCCGTCGGCGGCGAGTCCGACCACCACGACACCGGCCTTCTTGTAGGCCTCCAGCGCCCGCGTCAGGTTGGTGCAGCGGGCGACGGGCGTACGGGCGGCCGTGCCGGCGGACGTCTTCCACGCGCCGGCGGTCATCCCGGCCGCACGCCGCTCGGGCACGACGACGCCGTGGCCGCCGAACGCGGAGACGGACCGGACGACGGCACCGAGGTTGCGCGGGTCGGTCACCCCGTCGAGGGCGACGATCAGCGGGTCCTCGCCCTCGTCGTACGCGGCGGCCACCAGGTCCTCGGGGTGCGCGTACTCGTACGGCGGGACCTGGAGGACGAGGCCCTGGTGGTTGAGCCCGTTGGTCATGCGGTCCAGCTCGGGCCGCGGCGCTTCCATGAGGTTGATGCCGCCGCGCTCGGCCGCGAGCTGCAGCGCCTCGCGCACCCGCTCGTCGTTGTCGATGAACTGCTGGACGTACAGCGTCGAGGCGGGCACTCCCTCGCGCAGCGCCTCGACGACGGGGTTGCGTCCGACGACCATCTCGGACGTGCCCTTGCCGCCCCGGCCACGCGGCGTGGGACGGCGCGCGGCCTGCTTCGCCTTGGCGTTGGCGATGCGGTTCGCCTTGTGCTTCTTGCGCATCTCGGCGGGCGGGGTGGGGCCCCTGCCCTCAAGACCCTTGCGCCGCTGGCCGCCACTGCCGACCTGCGCGCCCTTCTTGCCGGACATGCGGCGGTTGTTAGCGGCCATGACCTACCCGTCTCTGAAGCGTGTGTGCGTACGCGTCGGGCGTACGTCGTCGTGTGTACGTCATGCAGTGTGCCGCCCGGAGGCCCGGGCGGCACAATCGATCAAGGTGACCGGACGTTCCGGCTCAGCGCGGGCCGAGCGTCCAGCGCGGGCCGTCGGGGCCGTCCTCGATGACCAGACCCGATTGGTTGAGCTGGTCGCGGATGGCGTCCGCGGTCGCCCAGTCCTTGCGGCCGCGGGCCGCCTCGCGCTGCTGGAGCACGAGTCCGACGAGTGTGTCGACGACACCGTGGAGGTCCTCGCCGCGGTCGCCGGCGGCACCGGCCCAGTGGGCGTCGAGCGGGTCGAGGCCGAGCACGCCGAGCATGGCCCGCACCTCGGCGAGCCGTGCCACGGCCTCTTCCTTGTCGTCGGCGGCCAGCGCGCTGTTGCCCTGCCGGACCGTGGTGTGCACGACGGCGAGCGCCTGCGGCACCCCCAGGTCGTCGTCCATCGCCTCGGCGAACGCCGGCGGCACCTCGACCGCGGGCTCCACGACCCCGCCGGCCTTCTCGATGACCCTCTGGACGAACCCCTCGATCCGGGCGAAAGCCGACTCCGCCTCGCGCAGGGCGTCCTCGCTGTACTCGATCATCGAGCGGTAGTGCGGGGTGCCCAGGTAGTACCGGAGCACGATGGGCCGCCAGTGCTTGACCATCTCGGAGACGAGGACGCTGTTCCCCAGCGACTTGGACATCTTCTCGCCGCTCATGGTGACCCAGGCGTTGTGCACCCAGTACGCCGCGAAGTCGTCGCCGAAGGCCTTGGCCTGCGCGATCTCGTTCTCGTGGTGCGGGAAGATCAGGTCGAGGCCGCCGCCGTGGATGTCGAACGCGGTGCCCAGGTACTTGTGCGCCATGGCCGAGCACTCCAGGTGCCAGCCCGGCCGCCCCCGCCCCCAGGGCGTCTCCCAGGTGGGCTCCCCGGGCTTCGCCGACTTCCACATGGCGAAGTCACGGGGATCACGCTTGCCGGTCTCGCCCTCGCCCGAGGGCTGGAGGAGGTTGTCGAGCTCCTGGTTGGACAGCTGCAGATACCCGGGGAACGACCGCACGTCGAAGTAGACGTTCCCGTCGGCCTCGTAGGCGTGACCGCGCTCGATCAGCCCGCGCATCATCTCGACCATCTCGGTCACGTGCCCGGTGGCCCGCGGCTCGTAGGTGGGCGGCAGGCAACCGAGCACGCCGTACCCGTCGTTGAACGCGCGCTCGTTCTCGTACCCGATCGACCACCACGGGCGGCCCTGGTCGGCCGCCTTCGCGATGATCTTGTCGTCGATGTCCGTGACGTTCCGGACGAACGTCACGGCGTACCCGCGGTACTCGAACCACCGGCGCATGATGTCGAAGTTGAGCCCCGACCGGATGTGCCCGATGTGCGGGGCCGCCTGCACCGTGGCGCCACACAGGTAGATCGAGACGCAACCCGGCGTGAGCGGGGCGAAGTCACGAATCTGCCGGGCGCTGGTGTCGTACAGGCGAATAGTCACGCCCTTAAGCGTAGTGGCCCACCAGCCGTGCCCCGAGCCCTTCACCCCAAGGACGGCAGATTCGTGACGTATGCCCACCGGGCCGAGAGTGGGGGAGGGACGGCTAGGGGCGGCGGGGGCGAGAACCCGGGGATCACCCCACCCGCACGACCAACGCCGTAGCCACCGCCATCAGCCCTTCCCCCCGCCCGGGAAACCCCAGCCCGTCCGTCGTGGCCCCCGACACCGACACGGGCGCCCCCACGACCTCCGACAACACCCGCTGCGCCTCGTCCCGCCGCTTCCCGATCTTCGGCCGGTCCCCGACCACCTGCACGGCCACGTTCCCGATGACGAACCCCCCGGCCCGCACGATCCGCGCCGCCTCCGCCAGCAGCGTCACCCCGGACGCCCCCGACCACTCCGGCCGGCCCGTCCCGAAGTGCTGCCCGAGATCCCCCATGCCGGCCGCGGAGAACAACGCGTTGCACGCGGCGTGCGCCACCACGTCGGCGTCGGAGTGCCCGGCGAGCCCCGGCCCCTCCCCCTCCCACTTGAGCCCGGCGCACCACAGCTCCCGCCCGTCCTCGAAGGCGTGGATGTCGGTACCGATCCCGACCTGCGGCAACACCACGGAACCCAGCGGCGACACCGGCTCCGTACCAGAACCCTCAGAAGCCATCGTTGAGCCTCCTGCGCGCCAGAACCGCCTCCGCGAGCACCAGGTCCAGAGGCCGCGTCACCTTGAACGCCTCCTCGTGCCCGGGCACGACCACGACGCCGAGCCCGAGCCGCTCCACCATGCTCGCGTCGTCGGTCACCTCCCCGGTGACCGTCTCGTGCGCCCGGAGCAGCGTCTCCCGGTCGAACCCCTGGGGCGTCTGCACGGCCCGCAGCCGCGCACGCTCGGGCGTGGCGACGACCGGCTCCGGCGTCCCCGGCGTGTCCGCCGGCTCGACCTCCTTGACGGTGTCGGCGAGCGGCAGCGCGGGCACCACGGCCACCGCCCCGTCCCGTACGGCCTCGATGACCGCGTCGACCGTGTCGACCGGCACGAGCGGACGGGCCGCGTCGTGGACCAGGACGACGTCGTAGCCGGGCGGCAGCGCGTCGAGCCCGAGTTTCACCGACTCCTGCCGCGACTCTCCGCCGGGGACCACGAGGAAGTCGGTCCGCTCGGGCAGGGCGTGCGCGTCGAGCAGGGTCTTGACCTCGGGTGCGCCGTCGGGCGGCGCCACGACGATCACCAGGGAGACCGCACGGGAGGCGGCCATGGCCCGTACCGCGTGGATCAGCATCGGGGTGCCGTTCAGCGCGCGCAGCGCCTTGGGGGCGCCCGGGCCGAGGCGTACGCCCCGGCCGGCGGCCGGGATCACGGCCGCCGTGCGGGGTGCCGTACGGGGTGCCGCTCCGGCTGCGGAAGGCGAAGGGCGCGAATCGTCAGACATCGGTTCCTGTCAGGTTTGTGTGCTCGGCCTACGTGGGTATGGCCACAGCGTGCCGGGCGCGACACCTTGACCGGACCCTTCCGTGACATCTGGTCGAGCCAGCTGCCCGGGCCCGGCACGCCAAGTACGAGTCAGGAGCATGCGTACGAGAGGTGCGCGCACTCCGTACTCGCAGGAGCACCGGGGCACGCCAAGTATCGCCGAGTATCGGGGTCCCCATCGAGGCGTTCGGCATCCGGGTACGAACATGCCGCAGCGCCCGGCGACATTACGTACGTCATCGGGCACCGCGGCATGTGATGTGCTGCGCTGAACGGCTGAGCGGGCTGGCTGCCTGCCACAGGAGTCAGTTCAGGACGCGAGAACCTCGTCGAGCAGGGCCTCGGCCTTGTCCTCGTTCGTGTTCTCCGCGAGGGCGAGCTCGCTCACCAGGATCTGGCGGGCCTTGGCGAGCATGCGCTTCTCACCGGCGGACAGTCCGCGCTCGCGCTCACGACGCCACAGGTCACGCACGACTTCCGCGACCTTGATGACATCGCCGGAGGCGAGCTTCTCGAGATTTGCCTTGTAGCGACGCGACCAGTTCGTGGGCTCCTCGGCATACGGCGCGCGCAGCACCTCGAAGACCCGGTCCAGGCCGTCCTGACCGACCACATCACGTACGCCGACGAACTCCGCATTGTCCGCTGGCACACGCACCGTCAGGTCGCCCTGGGCGACCTTGAGCACCAAGTAGGTCTTGTCCACGCCTTTGATCTGGCGAGTTTCGATGGCCTCAATCAGCGCGGCCCCGTGATGGGGATAGACCACGGTGTCGCCAACCTTGAACGTCATGTGACAGGTACCCCTTCCGTGGCTATCCAGGGTAACACGGAAACGGCGTGTTCTGAATGGCGTTTTCGCAGGTCAGGGCGCATCTCGGGGCTTGACAACTGCAACAGGAACGTGCTGCGAGGGCCGAACGGGAGAGGGTATCCGCAGGTCGGAGCGGCTCTCCGGGCGGAGTGAAACGCGTACGTTACACGCATCCGGAGGACCGCACGAGCGCCCGAACGTCCTGCTTTGTCCGCCGCCATGTGTGCGACTTGCGCTACTCCGTTCGATGAGCGGAGTCGGGTACGAGACGAATCCGGAATTGATCAAGGAGTTCGATCTACCGGTGCTGTTCCGTCGTTACCGGATCGTGTTCTGAAGCCCTTCCGGTGACGTTCCGCGGACGGTTCCCGCGCGTGTTCTGCCCGGTGTTCGGCCGCCGTTCCGACGGGTCTTCCGGCGCGTGTTCTGATCGGCGTTCCGGTCCACCTTCCCGCCGGTGTTCCGGTGGGCGTCCGGCCGCTGTTCCGACGGCTGATCGATTTTCCGTACCGGTCGGCATTCCCCGGCGGAAATCCGGCGCACGACGGCGGCGAAGTCCGAGGGTGTTCTGTGAATGCCGGACAGGCGTGTCCGCGCCGACCGCCAATTGCTTCCGGTGACTTGTCGGGCACTTGGGGAGGGTCGGGTGCGGCGGCGGAGGGACGGCTCGGTAACCTAAGGCCGCTACAGACCACGTACCGCCCACGTTCTAGGAGTTGCCGCCGCCGTGAGCAGCAGCCTTCGACGCGGCGCCCTCGCCGCCGCCGCCATCGCGTTCTCGATCGCCTCACTCGCCGCGTGCGCCGCCGGCAACAACGCCCAGACGCTGGAAGTCAAGCCGGACAACGCGGCCACCAGCGTCGGCGACATCAAGATCCAGAACGCGATCGTGGTCACCCAGCCCGGTACCGAGACCAAGGGCCCTGCCGTGGTCTCCGCGACCGTCTTCAACGGCGCCACGACCGACCAGACCCTGGACTCCGTCACCGTGGAGGGCGCCGGCACCGCCGAGCTGACCGCCGCCAAGGGTGAGGGCAAGGGCGGCAAGATCGTCGTCCCGGCCGGCGGCTCCGTGATCCTGGGCGGCGAGAACAACGCCTCCGCGGTCCTGACGGACCTCACCGACGAGGTCAAGGACGGCAACGCCCAGAAGGTCACCTTCGCCTTCAGCGAGACCGGCGAGGTCAGCCTGCGCGCCTTCGTGATCCCCGCCGAGCACTACTTCGAGAAGTGGGGCCCGAGCGACATCCCCGAGGCCCCGGCCACCAGCGCGTCCCCGTCCGAGGAGACGTCCGGTTCCCCGTCCGCGACCGCCTCCGGCTCCCCCGCCACCGGCGAGTCCGCCGCCGAGGAGGGCACCGCCGCCGGCTCCACGGCCTCCCCGTCCACCTCGTCCTCCGAGGAGACCAGCGGCCACTGAGCGCCGCACGCGCCAAGCCGAAGGGCGGCACCCCTCGCAGGGGGTGCCGCCC
>NZ_JBHVDD010000086.1:0-41906 GCF_042802995.1 Streptomyces sp. NPDC057438 | reverse complement strand
GAGTGCTTCAGCACTCCGGCCATGCGCACCCCGGGTGGGTTGACCTCCGGCATGCGGGCCCGAAGCCGTAGCTCACCTCTGTCCGGTCGCGCCTGCCGCATGGTGTTCGCGCTTCAGAGCGGCGGTTCTTCCGGTGAGGTGACTACGCCGACATCTTGGCCGCCACTTCCGGACCAGGATCCCTGATCGTGGGGGCGGTCGTGCTGTTGGCTTCAGGTGGGCCGGACTACCAGCGCAGCAGGACGAGTTCGGAGGCGAAGCCGGGGCCCATCGCCAGGAGCACGCCCGGTGTGCCCGGCGGTGGGCGGTGTTCGGCCAGGGCGTCGCGCAGTACGTCGAGCACCGATGCCGAGGACAGGTTGCTGACAGTGGCCAGGTGACGCCAGGTCACGTCGAGTGCGTGGTCGGGAAGATCGAGGGCTTCGGTGACGGCTTCCAGGAACTTGGGGCCGCCGGGGTGGCACACCCACGCGGTCACGTCCTTCGGCTTCCAGGCCGTGGTCGCCGAGGAACTCCTCGACGTCCTCGGCGAGGTGCCGGCGCACCACCTGGGGGACCTGCGGGTCCAGGACGACCCGGAAGCCGGTACGTCCGATGTCCAGGCCCAGGATGTGTCCGGTGTCCGGATACAGGCGGCTGACGGTGTCCACGATCGTCGGGCCGGTACTCCCGGCTGGGCGCTTGTGGCCGGCCGGGTGGCCGCCACCGTTCGCGACGACCGCGGCGGCGCCGTCGCCGAACAGTCCGGAGGCGACCAGGTAGGCCATGGAGGCGTCGTCGCGCTGGAAGGTGAGCGAGTTCAGTTCCACCGACAGCAGCACCGCCACGTGGTCGGGCCGGCCCAGCAGATAGTCGTGCATACGTGCCAGCCCGGCGGCGCCACCGACACACTCCAGGCCGCACAGAGGCAGCCGTCTGACGTCCGGCCGCAGCCCGAGGCGGCCGACCAGCCGGGCGTCGATCGACGGGGCGGCGATGCCGGTGACGGAGGTGAAGATCAGCAGGTCCACGGCCTCGGCGGTCAGGCCGGCGGCGTGCAGAGCGCCCCGAACGGCCTCGGCTCCCAGATCGGTGGCGGCGGCTATGAAGACGTCGTTGGCGGCGCCGAAGTCGGTCAGCTCCTCGTACCGTTCGAGCGGCAGCGTCATGTGCCGCGAGTCGACCTTCGCGCTGCGGTGCAGCCGGTCCAGGACTGCGCGGTCGGCTCCTTCGGGCAGACAGGCGAGGGCCACCATGTCGGTGATCTCCGACTGGGTCTGACGATGCGGGGGGAGTGCACCGTGAACCGCGGCGATCAGCGTCACGCGATGTCCGTCCGGTTGCCGGGTGGGGCGAAATGCTCCCCTTGATCCGCACTGGATGACGCCTCGACATCAGTGATCGCCTGTCCGGCAGTTCCTCCCCGGGCGCGTCCCGGGCCCGGTGGGGCGGCAGCACCCAGAATCGGCAGGGTGGGAATCCCGAGCAGCCGATGGCCGGTGGCCCGGCGGTGCCACAGGGCCGTCCGGGCGGGTGGCCTGGCCTGACTCCTGCCACGCCTGGCCTGTGGTGGTCACCGCCCTGACGGTCGCGACGGCCGTGACCGCCGGTCTAGAACACTGCGTGCTGTGTACTTTCGTCCGGGCCCACCGACACCCGCACCGAAGGCGGCTCCGGCCTGGTCCAGGACCCTGGGATCGGTGGGAGCCACGCGGGCGAAGGGCCTGGTCCAGGACCCTGCGGTCGGTGGGAGCCACGCGGGCGAAGTCGGTGCCGGCCACGACGCCGGCCTCCAGACGCTCCGCGACCTCGGCCAAGGATTCGGGCGCGATCTGAACGGTGGTCCCGCCGGAGGTGCCGACACCGTTGAGATCACTTGCCGGCGATGCCGGACCGCACGGGCAGGGGAGCAGGGCTCTTGAGCCAACCAGCTCTGCCCGCGGCTTGGACGCCGCGGTGGAAGGCGTCTGCCATCTTCTGATAGCCCGAGTCGTTGGGATGCAGTGCGTCAGCCAGGTCGGCCGTGGTCAAGCCGCTCATGTCGACGTACGCGACGCGCTTGCCTGCGCCCTGGGCGTCGCTGACGACTTGACGGACTGCCTGGTTGTACGCGCCCCGCCACTGCTCCTCCGTGCTGCTGGTGGACACGATCAGGGAAGCGACGAGGACGGTTGTGTCGGGGACGCGGGCGGTGATCCGGTCGACCAGCAACCTCAGCCGGGTGACAGCGGTGTCGACCTCAGAGGCCCGGCGGAGGTCATTGGTACCGATGTGCAGCGTCACGACGTCGGGCCGGTAGCGCGCCAGCGAGGCGTCGGCGAGTGCGGCAATCTGGTCTATGCGATATCCGGAGTGGCCTTCGTTGCCGGGGTCGGCCATCGAACCGTTGCGCACCGAGCCCACGAAGTCCAGCGGATGTCCGTCCGCCGCAAGCTCCTTCCACAACGGTCCCCGGTAGCCGTTGCCCGTACTGCTGCCCACACCCCACGTTATCGAGTCGCCCAACGGCATGACCCGCAAAGGCGTGTCGTAGGCAGGGGCCACATCTGCCGCTGCCACCGCGAGCGTGGCGGCGACAAGCGTGATCAAGGGTAGAGACCAACACTTTCTCATGGAGTTTCCTCCCTTTCGCGAGTGGTTGAGGAGTCAGCGGAGCTGAGACGACGGCCCTATCGGCTTTCCGGCTCTCCGCACACGAGGAGCAGTGCGGCCATCGCCGCTCAGGAAGCCGCCGCGGGCGGGTGTGGCTCCCGCGTGCAGTGGTCGGCCGCGTTGATCGTGGTCATGGCCGCAGCACTGCCAGGCGTACCGGCCGAAGGGCACCCGTCGGTGTCCCAGTCCGTTGTGAGCAGGTCGTGGTGGGTGCCAGGCACCTCGACGGTCACCGGCTCGCGGCCGTGATCCCTTGGCAGTGGCAGTCGGTGCCGGAACCCCGGGGGCACGGCCCTGGACGCTTGCGCCGCTCCAGGCGCCAGGGGTCCGCGCGGTTCGAATGTCGTCGGGCGTAGCGGTCAGCGCCAAGAGGCGGACACCCAGTGACTCACCGCTGACATCGCCGGACTCCCGCGGCCATTTCTGCCGACCCGGACCAGAGAGAACAGGGGCTCCTGAGGACTGGACTGCGAAGCGTCGCCGGTCCGAAACGTCTTGAGGGCCGCCGGAGAACCACAGACCGTCCGTGCGGCCCGCGGTACGACCGTCCGCCGTACCCGGGCGAGGGAATCTTGTCGCGCTTCTGCGGATGCGTTCTACCGGATGTGACGGGCGATCCCGGTCGCTTTGCCCATGAGCCATTCGAGTGGCCCACGCTCAAAGAAGCGGGACCAGAGGGTGGCGAGGACAGTGATGGACGCGATGAAGCCGAGCAGGACGTACAGCGGCGGAACGGCTCGTTCCTCGGCGTTCAGGAGCCAGATGGCCACGATGTGGTAGACGTACGCGGTCAGTGACATCGAGCCGACCGCGATGACGGGCTTGGCCAGGCGGCGCAGCCGGGGGAAGGCGTCCATGGCGGCCAGACACGTGGTGATCACCAGGATCGCCACACCCGTGGCGGCCACGATGGACAGGGTCGCCTCGCTGTGCGGGGCTGAGGCCAGCATCCCGGCAGGGGTGTCGCCGAAGATGCCGATGCTGTCGGGCGAAACGGACGACACGGACGACATGCCCGATCCCTCTTCGGCTTTCCGGACGGCTTCGGCGGCACCGGGTACGAGACGCACCGCCAGCCAGGAGCCGCCGTAGCCGGTGACGGCGAGAGCGACGCCGGTGAGGGCGAGGCGTATCCGGACGGCCGTGGCAGTCAGGTCGCAGCGAGCGACAGCCATACCGGCGATGACGAACGGGACCCAGGTCAGGGCCGGATAACCGCCGGTGAAGAACAGGGAGACGGGGCCGTCGGCCTGGCCGTAGGAGAGGAACACGCGGCCGCCGACCACCGGCTTCAGCGCGTACAGCAGCTGCGGACCCACCAGGGCCCATGCTGCGGCGATCAGCGCCAGTGGTTTGGCGCCCAACCGGTACAGCGGCAGCACGAGCAGGAAGAACAGTCCGTAGAAGGCGAGGATCGGCACCACCGGGGTGCCGGTCAGGGTCAGGGCGGTGCCCAGGGCCACCAGGATCACGGCCCTGATGATCACCTTGGCGACGGCCTGCCGCCCTGCCAGGCCGGTCTTCGGAGTGCGGCGGCCGGTGATGAGGGCGACAGCGAAGCCGGCCAGGACGGCGAACAGGGCGGAGGAGCGGCCTTGCGCCAGCTCCATCAGGAAGCCGACGACCCCGCCCTGGCTCGGGGCGGGGCCCACATGGACCGCGTACATGCCGAAGACGGCCAGGCCCCGGGCCAGGTCCAGCCCGATCAGCCGGCCCACCCCGGGCGCACCGGTCGAGGGCTCGCCACGCTCGTTTTCAGAGGAGGCGGTATCGGCCGTGAGCAGCGTGGAGTCTGGGTGATGGGTCATGATCCCCAGGCTGGAGAACGGGCGGATCATGGACTATCCGGCAGAAGGCTGCCGTGTCCCTGCCGACTGGTGGGTGCTACCCCGCCGTGTGGCTGGAGCTGCCGCTCGCCGGGACGCAGGAGTCCTACGTGGCTTTAGGGTCGATTCGGCATGGGCCGGACGGACGAACGAGGGTGAGGCGGAGCGTGTGATCCGGGTAGTGGTGGTCGACGACGAGGCACTGGTCCGTTCAGGCTTCGAACTCATTCTGGGTGCGTCCGAGGACATCGAGGTCGTCGCGACCGCGGGCGGCGGCCACGCGGTGGAGACCGTCCGGCGGGAGCGGCCGGACGTGGTGCTGTTGGACATCCGGATGCCGGACGTCGACGGGCTCACCGTGCTGCGCGAGCTGCGGACGATGCCGGATCCGCCGGTGGTGGCGATGCTGACCACGTTCGATGCCGACGAGTACATCCTGACCGCGCTGCACTCCGGCGCGGCCGGTTTCCTGCTCAAGGACACCGAGCCGGAGCAGCTTGCCCACCTCGTGCGGACCCTGGTCGCGGGCGGTGTGGTGTTGTCGCCCAAGGCGTCGCGGACGCTGCTGCACAGTCACTCCGGTACCGGGGCGGCGGTCGACGAGGAGGCGGCCCGGGTCCGGCTGCTCACCGCGCGGGAGCGTGACGTCCTGGTCCTGGTGGCGGAGGGATTGTCGAACGCGGACATCGGGGCGCGCGTCCATCTGGGGGCGGGCACGGTAAAGGACCACGTCAGCGCGATCCTCAACAAACTGCGTGTGGCGAGCCGGGTGCAGGCCGCGCTGCTGGCGCAGCGGGCCGGGCTGCTCGACGAGAGCACCCGGTCGGGCACCGCCCGATGAGCCGTGCACGTGCCGTGTGGCAGCGGGTTCCCGCGCCGGTCATCGACATCGTTCTCGTGGCGGTGGCGGCCGTGGACGTACGGGTGGTGAGCATGTGGGAGCACACGCGTCTCGAGGTGGCGCTGGCCGCGGTCGGCTGCCTCGCGTTGGCGTTCCGGCGCCGGTTCCCGCTCGGCGTGTTCCTGCTCACCCTGCCCATCGCGCTGATGCAGGAGGTCGCCGTCGCTGTGCTCGCGGCGCTGTTCACTCTGGCCGTACGCTCCCGCAACCGCCGTCTCCTCGCGGTGTGCGTCGTCCTGGCCGCCGTCGCGAGCAGTACTCCCTGGCCCCTGGCCACGGCGGACCGGACCATGACCCTGGTCTTCTTCGTGTACGGCCTGGCAACCAGCGTCACCCCGGTCCTGTTCGGCCAGCTCCTCCAGGCACAACGGGACCTGTCGAGGCGGCTGGTCGAGGTCGAGGAGGCCAGGGAGCACGAGCGCACCCTGCACGCCCAGGCCGTGCTGGCCCGCGAACGCGCCCAGCTGGCCCGCGAGATGCACGACGTGGTCTCCCACCAGGTCAGCCTGATTGCCGTACGCGCCGGGGCGTTGCAGGTCGCCGCCAAGGACGCGGATGCCAAGGAGGCCGCCCGCACGATCCGTTCGCTGAGCGTCACCACCCTCGACGAGCTGCGCACCATGGTCACACTGCTGCGTGCCTCCGGCGGCAAAACCACCGAGCTCACTCCGCAACCCACCCTGGCCGACCTGCGCAAACTGGTGGCATCCAGCGGAACCCACACGGAGCTGACGGGTGAGCTGCCGCCCACCGTGGGCACACCCGCCCAACGCGCCCTCTACCGCACGGTCCAGGAAGCCCTGACCAACGTCCGCAAACACGCCCCCGGCGCCCACGCCCGCGTCGAGCTGTGGCAGGACGGCGACGGCATCGGGGTGACCGTCACCAACACCCCTCCCACACGCCCCTCCCTCTCCCTGCCCGGTTCGCAGCAGGGCTTGGTCGGTCTGCGGGAACGGGCCGACCTCCTGCACGGCACCCTGGACGCGGGACCGACTGCTCAGGGCGGCTACCGGGTACGGCTGAGGGTTCCTCTCAGCACGGACTGACATGCTGTTCCGTCGGCGCCGACTCGCCCGCGCACGGACGACGGAGCCTGGCGTGACAGGTGGTCGCCGCGTCACTTCAGCAGGGTGCTGACCACCGCCACGGCCACGCCCAGGAGCGCGTCGCCGCAGCCGATCCTGACGGCTCGCCCCCAGGTGCGGCCTGCGGCCCGGGAGGCGAGCAGGCCCCAGCTCAGGAGCAGAACGGTGTTGATCCCGAAGGCGACGTACTCGATGCCTGCGGAGCCCCACCAGCCAAGGCCGGCCCCCCACAGCAGCAATGTCGTGGGCAACGCCGCGACCACCCACGGCCATTCGGCGAGCACGGCACGCACCACACCCCGTATGCCGGGACGGCCCTGCGCGTCGCGGTGGGCGATCTGGTGGGCGTAGCCATGGGCCAGGGCAGAGGCGAGGGCGGTGAACACAGGGCGTCGTCCAAGGGATCTCGCCGGACCAACGGCTGCAACAGCCCTGCGGCGGCCCCGATCAGGGCGCACAGCAGACCGAGGGCGACGGCCCAACGGTGCGGCCGGACATAGGTGTACAGCGCTCGGACCGTCTCCCGGGCAGACAGGGACGTCTCATCCGTCGTCGGGGCGGATGCGGCGTTCACAGCTTTCCTTCCTTCTGCGGTCCGTCCGGCACCGCTACAGGGTGCCGGACGGACCGGGCGTGATCGTGTGGCGGCTCAGCGGACGAGTCCGGCGGTGCCCGAGGACAGGGCGCGCACCAACGCTTCGGGGAGCTCGGGGCGTACGACGAGCAGGACGAGGGCGCCCGCCGCCAGCACCAGGCCGAGGAACTCCAGGAAGTCGCCCCTGCGAGGGACCACGTCTCGCCCCGGTTCGTCGGCCGGTGAGGCGAGGGAGGCGTCGGGCTCCTTGTGTCGCGCACGGTGTGTCATGTCTCCAGCCTGCGAGCCCGTCGGTCCCGCGCCCATCCGGCAACCGTCGGGTCCACCCCCGCCGAGTGGCTGATCAAGGTCGCCTGCGGTCGCACGGCCGGGCGGCCGGGAGGGCTTTCCGCCGGTCGGCAGGGCGGTACCCGCCGATCGGCGGGGGCGTTACCGCAGCCTGCCGGATGGCCGCCCCCCTGACCTCCGAGCGAGGTTCTTCGTATGACGCAGACACAGCCGCCGCAGGAGACGTCAGCTCTCCCGGAGAACCCATCTCCACCGCCCCGCACCTCCCCCGAGTCCGCCGTGCCGGCCTCGCCCGGTCCCTCGATGGGACGCCTCGTCGGGGTGGACCTGGCCCGCGCGCTGGCGGTGTTCGGCATGTACGTCGTGCACATCGCGCCCCCGCTGTCCGCCACGAGCGGCGTCGCCAGCTGGATCCGGTACATAGCGGACGGTCACTCGTCGGTCCTGTTCGCCACCCTCGCCGGGTTCTCGCTGATGCTGATCGCCGGCCGACGCGAGCCGAAGACCGGCCTGGCCGGCCGGCAGGCGAAGGCCCGCATCGCGATCCGCGCCGTGGTTCTCTTGGTGCTGGGCACCGTGCTGGCGATGGAGTACGGGGGAGTGATCATCCTCGGCTTCTACGGGATCTACTTCCTCCTCGCCCTGCCCCTGGTCCGCCTGAGCGCCAAGACCCTCGCGATCATCGCGGCCGCGTTCGCCCTCGTCACACCGCAGCTGGCGTTCGCCCTCACCTCGCTGCTGACTCCCTCGGTCCAGAACGGCATCAACGCCTACGACCCGCTCACCCGGCTCAGCGAGGTGGGAGTGCTCGACCTGCTGCTCACCGGCTTCTACCCGGCGCTCACGTGGATGTCGTTCGTGATCGCGGGCATGGCGCTGGGCCGCCTCGACCTGTCCTCCGGCACCGTCCAGAAGCGCCTCGCCGCGCTCGGCGCCTCCCTCACCGCGGCCGCGTACGGCATGTCCCTGCTGCTCGCCGGATCGGGCGCGTTGCGGAGCATGGCGGAAGACGGGTCGTCGTCCAGTGGTTCCGGTTCGATGCCACTCGACAGCGCCTCGATGCCTTCCGGCGGCGGGTCGTTCCCCGACATGCCGGCGTCGACGCTGCTGACGGCCGGGCCGCACAGCGGCACCACGTTCGACATCATCGGTAGCGTGGGCGTCGCGATCCTCGTGATCGTGGGCGCGACGGTGGCCATGGACCGCCTGCCGCGACTGCGCCGCCTGGCCACACCGGTCATCGCCGTGGGCACCATGTCCCTGACCGCCTACGTCGGCCACTTCCTCGCGCAGTCGGCGCTGTCCGTGCCCGCCGGGACCGGCACCCAGCATTCTTGGGTGCCGCTGATCATGTTCGTCCTCGGGGCGACCGTGTTCGCCGCGATCTGGTCCCGGTTCTTCCGCCGCGGCCCCCTGGAATACCTCCTCAACGCCGCCACCAAGCCGGCGAAGCGCATCCGATGAGACCTGGCCGGGGTGGGACGCCCCCTCGCTCCACCCCGGCACCGAGATGCCCGAGCAGTTCCTCATTCCCTTCCCGGACTCCGGCTCCGAGCCTCGCTCGGCCCTCGGCAGGGCGGTACTGCGGGCCCTGAACAGCCCCGCACCGACATGGAGCACCCGATCTCACTGCCGAGCGGCGGCGCCATCAAGGCCCAACCAGAAGTGGACCTTCTCCAAGACCGGCGACGGCTGATAAGAGGTCAAGGGTGTGGGCGGCGGCAAGCGTCTGGAGGTCGCGGGTCTCTCCCGCGTCGACGGCGGCAACGTGGCCGACTGGGGGAGAGACCAACGCCGCCGGCAGCACTGGGCCGGCCCGTCCACAGGTGACGGCTACTTCTTCCTCATCAACCCGCCCAGCGGGCTCCGCTTCGCCGTCGACGAGGGCAGCACCGCCGGAGCGGACATCGAGCCACAGCCGTACGCGTCACTGACGCTGCAGCAGTGGTGCCGGCCACCGGTGGGCAGCATGGCGGCTCAGGTACGGGGCTCGGGGCCTGCGCACCACCCGCACGGAGGTGCGTCATTCCCCGAAACCGGAAGCCCCCGGGAAGAAGTCGGCACCCTGGACGTAAGCCATCGCCTGGGCCCACTTCGGGTCGCCCGTACGGCGTTCCATCTCCTCCCGGCCATGCGCCCAGGGTGGCCGTTCCGGATGCCGTCACGTGTCTGCCGAGCTGCCGGACCGCCCCCGACAAGTGACGGAGGCTCGCCGAGCCGATCGGCCATCACCGAGGGCAACTCCGGTGCCGAGAGCGGGAGCCGAGATGTGCCTGCATCGTGGCCTTCCAGCCCCTCCGTCCGGGCCGAAAGTTGCGGGCTTTCGTACACGCCGACGACCCGGACGAGCGGTGCCGTTCTCCCGCCCTGGGACAGCCGGCAAGGAGCCGGCGGCTCGGTCACAGTCGTGGTGGGGTCATGACGAAATGGGCTTCGACTTGGGCGGTGACGATCTGTCGTGCGGGTTGCAGGTGTAGGGCGTCCGGCGGTTCGGCTCCGTCGAGGTCCTCGGTGCTGACAGCGCCGTACGGGCCGTAATCGGCTGACGCCGGGGCGCCCAGGCTGCTGTCGGAGAGCTCGACGAGGGCGACAAGGGTGGCGTCGAGGGCTTCGGCGTAGTCGCGGGCGCGACGGACGGCGTCGTGGACGGCGGTGAGTCGTGCTGCGCGGTGGACGGGTGAGTCGGGGCGCAGGGCCCACCAGGGACCGTCGACGCTGGTGAGGTCGAGTTCGGCGAGGCGGGCGCTGAGTTCGCCGAGGGCGGTGAAGTCGGTGAGTTCGGCGGTGGTGCGGACGTGGCCATGGTAGGCGCGGACGCGTTCGCGGCGGCCGCGTTCGGTCAGTTGGGGAGTGATGGCCAGCGTGCCGGTCTCCAGGCGTTCGACGACGTTGCCGTAGCTTCTGACGAGGTCGAGGGCGGCGGTGTTCCGGCGGGTGAGGTCGCTGAGGGTGTCGCGGCGGTCGATGCCGCGGGCGGTGACGGTGATGCTGATACGGGCCAGGTCGGGATCGGCTTCGAGGCGGGCTTCGCCGTGGACGGCCACGCGGGGTGTGGTGGGGGTGTCGTAGGGGCGGGAAGGTTGTCCGGTCATGGTGTCAGCAGGTTCCGCCGCCGCCGCTGACGAGGCGAAGGTTGAGGTCCGGGCCGGCCGTCGGTGTGCCGTGGAGCCCTGCCTGCCACGTCCGGCCGAGAGGGTCTCCGCCGAGCAGGGTCGCGATACTTGGGTAGTACGCGCGGCCCATGTTGCTTGCGCCGTTGTGCCACCGAAGGACGAGTTCGTCGTCGAACGCCGCATGCATGGAGGGGTGCCGCTCAAGGACGATCTTGGCGGTGAACTCTCCGACGAGAGGATTCGCCTTGGTGCGGTTGAGCGGGGCGAGGCAGGAGCCCTTGGCGCCGCGGACGGCCCTGGTCGCGTTGGTGATCTTTCCGGTCAGTTCCCCGTGGACCGGTGACTTGGCGAGTTCGATACGGACGGGGAGCGTTGCCTGGGAGGCGTAGTCACCCTGTCGGGTGCGGACACCGATGGTGCCCTCCATGGCCCGGTCGGCGAAGGCGGACTGCAGGACGGCGTTCTCGTCGATGTCCGCGACCGGCCTGATCTTGGTGACGGTGGCCTGGGAGATCGTCGCGAGGTAGATCGTGTTCGTGTAGGCGGTACGGCCGTCATCGGCGTCCGCTTTCATCAGCTTGGCGACGGCGGCGGCGAGCGGAAGGTCGCCGCCGCGGGTGTGGAACGTCGTTCCGCCGCGCTTGAGGGCTCCGAAGCGCTGTGTGCCGGACGGGTCGTTCGGCAGCCGGATCGGCTTCTTTCCCGGAAAGAGTCTCGTGCAATGCACGATGCCGTTTCGCTGCGTGGAGGCAGCGCAGACTCCGGAGAGGGCCTTCGACGTGGGGTTGTTCTGGTCCGGGGCCATGGCGGCCTGGCTGGTCCCGCATCCGGTGAGCACGAGGGCGGCGAGCGCGCCGGCCGCCGTGAGACGCCTGGCACGGAAGCTTGAGGGGGTCGTTGTCATGGCGGCAAGCGTGCCGGGCGATGCCTGAAACGCTTCTGAAGGCCATCTTCAGGATTTTTTCAGCTCGGATGGCGGAAACTGACCGGATGCGCCTGCTTCTGGTCGAGGACGAACAACGACTCGCCGACGTCATCAAGTCCGGACTTGTGGGCAAGGGTTTCGCCGTGGACGTGGTCGGTGATGGATCCGAGGCCGTCTGGATGGCCGGTGAGCACCGGTACGACGCGATCGTGCTGGACGTGATGCTGCCGGGCCTCAACGGCTTCGCCGTGTGCCGGAAGTTGCGCGAATCCGGCAACTGGACACCGATCATGATGCTGACCGCGATGGACGGTGAACTCGACGAGGTCCAGTCGCTGGACAGCGGCGCGGACGACTACCTGGCCAAACCGTTCTCCTTCGCGGTGCTGCTGGCGCGACTGCGGGCCCTGGTCCGCCGCGGGGCGCAGGAACGGCCCGCCGTCATCGAGGTGGGCGATCTGCAGGTGGACCCGGCGGCGACGTGCGCCCGGCGCGGCGGTGTTCACATCGCGCTCACTCCCAAGGAGTTCGCGGTGCTGAACCTGCTGGCCCGCCGGGCCGGCCAAGTGGTCACCAAGGCGGAACTGCTTCAGCACGCCTGGGATTTCGCCTTCGAGGGCGATCCCAACATCGTCGAGGTCTACATCAGTGCCCTGCGCCGCAAGATCGACGTACCGTTCGCCGTCCGCACCCTGACGACCGTGCGAGGCAGCGGCTATCTTCTGGAGCTTCCGTGAACCGGCTGTCGGTGCGGATGCGGGTGACCCTGGCCGCGACCGTCATCGTCGCCACGGTACTGACCGCGGCCTCCCTCGTGCTGATTCTCACGATGCACGACAGTCTGGAAGGCGGCGTGGCCGAGGAGGCCGCCCGGAAGGTCAGGGCCAGTGCCGCCGTACTCAAGGAGGACCCGCTCCTCGACGCGGCTCCACCCGGCGAGGACGGCAGCGCGACGCCGACACCGCACAAGAGCGAGACCAGCGCCGAGGCGGGCGAGGAGAAGGTGGTCCTGGCCGACGGCTACGCGACCGCCAGCACGGTCGTGGACACCATCGACGGCCCAGTGACGGTGAAGGCCCGGGTCTCGCTGGCCCCCGTCCGCAACGCCCTCGACATGCTCGAACAGTTGCTCCTGGTGGGTGTCCCGGCGCTGGTGGTGCTGATGGCCGTCATGACATGGCAGTTGATGGGCAGGGTGCTGGCCCCCGTGGAATCGATCAGGGCCACCTTCGCCGACATCACCGCCAAGAACCTCCACCGGCGCGTGCCCGAGCCTGTCACCCGCGACGAGGTGGCACGCCTGGCCCGGACCATGAACGTCACCCTGGGCCAGCTGGAGTCCGCGGTCGATCGGCACAAGCAGTTCGTCGCCGACGCTGCCCACGAACTGCGCAACCCCGTCGCCACGCTGAGCGCCCGACTCGAACTCGGGATGACGCAGGCACCCGACCTCGTCACCGAAGCCCTGACCGACGTGGCCCGCATCAAGGAGCTGACCGGTGATCTGCTGCTCCTGGCTCGACTCGACGGCGGCGAACCGCTGATCGGCACCGATGTCGATCTGGCTCAGGTGGCGGCCGAGGCCGCCGCCCGCCCGGCCTCCGTGAAGATCGCGCTGGAGCTGGAGTCCGACGTCATCGTGACCGGATCCCGCGCTCACCTGGAACGCATGGTAGCCAATCTCGTCGCCAACGCGATCCGTCACGCCGCCTCCCAGATCACCATCAAGGTCACGGCCGACGGACTGGACGTCATCGACGACGGCCCGGGCATCCCGGCGGCCTCCCGCGAGCGGGTGTTCCAGCGCTTCCACCGACTGGACGAGGCCCGGGCCCGCGACGCGGGCGGATCCGGACTCGGCCTCGCCATCGCCCGCGACATCGCCACCGCCCACGGAGGCACCCTGACGGTCCAGGACACACCCCGCGGCGCGCACCTGACCTTCCGCATCACCGACACCGGACGGGCCGAACACGTCCACCGGGGCCGTGGCCGGGAGCCACGGCCCCGGTGGGGGAGTGCGGAGGTGTGAACCGCTTCCAGCCCGCCGCCGCAATCCGGGCAGATGTGCCCGCACCCTCGACCGACGACGCCAGGCACCCAACGAGACGAACGGACACGAGGTCCGGATTCGGCCGGCGGAGGTGGCCGACGATGCCCGGTTTGTCATCGGCGCCTGGCTCCGGCGGGCCAGAACCACAGGTCAGGCATGGGCGCGTGGTGCTGCGGGCTCGGTTCACAAAGGAGATGTCCGGTGCCGGTGCGCGACTGCCGTGAACGACTCCTCCTGGGGGTGGCGGCCGACGCGGACGAGCGCCAGGTAGACGACCGAGAACTGTCGCGCGACGGGCCCGACGTACCAGGCGTTGCTCATGGCCGGGATGCCGGACACCACGCCGATCAGGAAGGCGATGAGGACCTTGAGGTTGACCCCGTTGTGGGTCCACGTGGCCGGATCGCTCCAGTACTTTCCGCTGCGGACGTACATGCCGGGGACGTCGTACTCTCCGTGCTGGACGAGGTAGAAGTCCACGAGGTTCACCGCTCCCCAGGGAATGAGCAGCAGGAGCAGGAACGACAGGAACGCCGTCAGGTTGCCGGTGAAGTCCCGCGACGCCGTGACGGCCAGGCCCAGGCCGATGACGAGGGTCGGCAGCATCATCGCCGCACGGGTCCTGAACGAGTTCGGGATCTTGACGAAGGTCGATAGGCCGGTGATCAGGTTCAGCATCCCGCCGTAGAGGTTCAGCATGTTCGTCACGGCCAGGCCCAGGGCGGTCACCACCAGGACGACGGCCGCGAGGGCGCCCCCGCCGAGCGCGGCACTGGCGCTCTGGAAGACGTCCGCGGCCGCGAACTTGGCCGCGAGCAGCACACCGATGACGCAGCAGAAGGTGGAGGACAGGAACACCCCGGCCGCCGTCCACCAG
Source organism: Streptomyces sp. NPDC057438 (assembly GCF_042802995.1). Lineage (NCBI taxonomy): Bacteria > Bacillati > Actinomycetota > Actinomycetes > Kitasatosporales > Streptomycetaceae > Streptomyces > Streptomyces sp. NPDC057438. The sequence goes on along the minus strand of NZ_JBHVDD010000086.1, from coordinate 27,609 downwards.
AAGACCGCCCGGCCTGACGCGTCGCTCGGCAGGTAGCGCGAGTAGTCCGAGACGGCCGTCGCGTAGGTGAGCGCAAACGTCACGGCGACCCCGGTGCCGGCGAGGAACGACGCGAGCGACACCGGACCGGACGTCACCGCCACGCCATCCCCTCGGACGAGCGTGTAGCCGCTGAGACGATCAGGCTGACGGTGAGCGGCCACGTCGCGTAGCGGGCGACGACATGGATGGCCCGGTTGCCCATCAGTGCGGGCAGCACGCTCAGCGCGGCGACCAATGACGTGGCCAGGGGCAGCGGGATCCCGCCGTCCGTGGCCACCTTGAGCGCGATACCGCCCGCGAGCGAGACCGAGACCGTGAACCCGACATACATGACGGATCCCACCACGACGCGCACCAGGGCGCCGAGGTAGCCGAACTGGCCGCGGCTCTGGATCAGTTGCGGAATCCCCAACCTGGCACCCTGGATCGAGTGCAGGGCCATGAGGACGGTCCCGACCAGGTTGCCGATGACGGCGGCGAGCAGCGCCAGCGGGATGTTGCGGCAGACCGAGTAGATGATCGCGCCGAAGATGGCGTTGCCGACGTTGAGGTTGGAGGCGAACCACACGTGGAAGAGATCGCGGGGGCGCCCTCGCCGGTGGGATTCGGGCACCGGATCGACGTGGTGCAGTTCGATCCCGGCTTCAGAGGCGGGCGTTCCGGTCACGGGCTCTCATTCCTTTCACTGGCCTTGCCCGGTCGTGGGGTGCCGGTGAATCGACCGGGCCGAGGCCGTGCGGGACTGCGCCCGCTCCTCGAGCACCCGGGTGAACTGGGCGAGGAAGTAGTCGGCGGCCGCTGTGTCGAAGCAGAGGGGCGGCTTGATCTTCAGGACGTTGAGCTCGACTCCGGTGGGCTGGACGACGACACCGAGTTCGAGCATGCGTTCGCACATCTGGCTTGCGGCGGCGGGCGCCGGCTCCTTGTCGCTGCCCGGTACGACGATGTCGACCCCGCGGTAGAGGCCCTCCCCGTGGACGGCGCCGATCTCGGGGAAGCGCGCCGCCAGGGTGTCGAGCTCTCCGTCTAGGTACGCGCCGACCGTGCGCGCGTTCTCCGGCAGGCGTTCGTCACGGAGGACGTCGAGGACCGCCGTACCGATCCGGCACGAGACCGGGCCACCGCCGGTGGAGGAGAAGAACCCGGCTCGTCGGCCGAACTCCGCCGCGATCTCGGCCCGGCACGCCACGACACCGAGGGGATGTCCGTTGCCGGTCGCCTTCGCCGCGGCGACGATGTCGGGGGTCGCGCCCTGACCTTCGAACGCCCAGAAGGCCGGACCGGTCCGTCCCATCCCGACCTGGATCTCGTCGGCGATGCACACCCCGCCCGCCTCGCGCACGGCGGCGTAGGCCCCGGCCAGGTATCCCGGAGGCGGAACGATTCCTCCCTGGCTGCCGAGCAAGGGCTCGGACACGAACGCGGCCACGCCACCGCCCGGGCCGGCTTCGGCGCAGGCTCGCCGCACGGACTCCACATACGGCTCCGCGCGCGCACCGTGCCGTCCCCGGTACGGGTCGGGCGTCTCGGCGACGTGGACGTGTGCGCCGAGTTCCTCGCGCCAACGCGGGCGGTCATGGGGAAGCGTGTCCAACGCGAACACGTCCGAGGTCCAGCCGTGGTAGGAGCCTTCGACGACGACCACCGAGCGACGTGCGGTGTGGACGCGGGCCAGTTGGACGGCGAGATCGACGGCCTCGCTGCCCGAGTTCACGAAGAAGAAAGTGTGCAGTTCCTCGGGCAGGGTGTCGGCGAGCCGTTCCGCGTACTCGCCCATGGCGTCGTACAGGAAGCGGGAGTTGGTGTTGAGCAACGCCATCTGCCGAGCCGCCGCCGAAGTGAGCGCGGGGTGGGAGTGCCCGACGACCGCGACGTTGTTGATCATGTCGAGGTACGGTCGGCCCGCGCTGTCGTAGAGCCAGTGCCGCCAGCCCCGGACCATCTGCACGGGATTCTCGAAGTACGTCGACTGGGCGTCGGCCACGTACTTCGCCCGCCGCTCATCCACACGTTCCACCGCCCTACCGTGCTCCGCCCGGGTGGGCGTCCCGACCAGCGGCGACGGGTCCGCACAGAGCGTCAGGAGGGCCGCACGGTCCCGGACCCTGCCGCGGCCCGGCAGGTCGGGTGAGAGTCCCAGCTGGACGTGGACGTGGGCAGGCAGCGGGCCGTCGGTCGGCGCGACCACCGCGACCTCGGCACCACGGCGCACGGTGTGCCCGACGGGGAAGTGCGCGGCCACTCCGGCGAGCCGGACGAAGAACGTGGTGGCGTCGACGCGGCTCTGCAACACGACGGCTTGAGCCCCGGCCCGGACCACCGTGGCGTCGAACGGGGCGAAGACCTCCGTGCCGACGGGGACGAACAGATCAGCCCCCAGGTGCAGTGCGGCGGGCGCGTGGTCCGCGAGGTCCGGCCGACCGAGGCGGACCTCGTCGAAGCGCCCGACAGCCGTCTCCGTGTCGGATCCGAGCGAGGGGAAGGCCGCGTCATCCAGCCAGTTGCCCGCCGAGAACAGCTCCGACTCGACGCTCAGATCGACCGGCCGGAGCTGACCGAACTCCTGGTCGCGCAGGATCGGGCTCGGCGACTGCCGGGCGACGAGATCGGCCAGGTCGGTCTCCGGCGCGCCGAAGCCGCAGGCCTGGCGCACCACCGCCGTCGCGAGCGCCGGATCGGTCTCCAGCACGGCGTGCAACGCCCGCCAGTCCTCGGCGGCGACCTCGGCCGCCCCCTCGTCGTCCGGATCCTGTTGCGACGCGAGGGTCTGGAGCGCCGCGCAGAGCACGGCACGCGCGCGGACCAGCGTCCAGAGCGCGTCCGCCTCTGCCCCGGACAACGACTGCCGCTCGAGGTAACCGGCGAGGACGGGCAGCGCCGCTCCCAACGGGTCCTCGGGAGCACGCGCGACGGCGGCCAGCATCGGCGTCGCGATCTCGCCGGCCCGCCACGTCCACACCAGGTCACCGAAGTCGATGATCCCGGTCGGCACGAACTCTCCGTCGGCATCGAAGTCACCGACCACGTTGTGCTCGTGGATGTCGGTGTGCACGGCCTGTTCCGGCAGTCGCCCGGCGGAATCCCCGGCGATGAGCTCGGCGACCGGAGCGAGCGCCCGCTCGATGAGCGCGTTCTCCACGTCCGTGAAGTGATCGGTGAGGCCCGACACGGTCCTGACCGCGTGGCGCGGATCCCATGGAGAGCGGCGGTGCAGCCCGGGGTGGTCGAACCCGGCAAGTGCGGTGACCGATCTCGCGGCCAGTCGGCCGAGGCAGCGCAGCGCCCTCGGCGAGAGGTGCACGGCGGAGCCCAGCGGTGCGCCCGGAACCCAGTCCAGCAGCCGTATGCGGAGCCCGTTGAAGTCGACCAGGTCATGGTCCCGCAGCGTCGGGACGGCTTGCGGCACCACGAGACCCGGATCCCGGGACCGGAAGTGACGGATCGCCAGGTGTTCGGCGTCGGCCGTCTCGGCATCGCCGTCGGCCAGGGTCGCCCTCAGGACGTTTCGTCGCCCGTCCCCGGCGTTCTCGACCAGCATGATCTGGTCCTGTGTGCTGCCCAGGTCGGTGAGCCGGCCGTTGATTCCCCATTCCTCACGAAGGAGGCGGGTCGCGTCGTGCTCCGACAGGGTCGGGCCGGTGCACGGGGCGGCGCAGACGGTGACGTCGACCGTGGCTTCGCCGGTGGAAGACCGTTGCGTCTCAGCCATGGTGGGCCAGCTTCGGACGCCAGTCCGGGTCGCTCCAGAGACCGAGACGTGCTTCGGCGGCCGCCCCGAGGCGGAACGCCGTCAGATCGTCGAACGGCCGGGCGACTATCTGTACGCCGGTCGGCACCCCGTTGGCCGCGCGGCCCGAGGGCACGTTGAGGACCGGGTGCCGGCTCGCGATGTTGAAGAGCTGGGTCAGGCACTGGCTCACGAGGTTGGCGAACCGCACGCCCTCGGCAAGCTCGACGGACTCCGCAAAGGTGGCGTCCGCCGGGTAGCCGGTGGTGGCCATGGTCGGGCAGACGAGGGCGTCGTGGTCGCGGAAGATTTCAGCGAGCACCGCGTTCATACGGCCTTCCTCCTCCACGACCCCCAGCGCGCCGAGGTTCTCCAGGGCCGCCTCGCACGCCTCGACGACGTCGAGGACGTTCCGGGACCACCCCGGGTCGTCGGCCGGCGCCCACTCCCGTACGGACGGCGCGAGAAGGGTGCCGTAGTGCGCCATGGCGGTGGCCATGATCGACTGGCGGCTGATCGGGATCTCCACCGGCATCACCTCGGCTCCGGCGTCCCGCAGAGCGCTCGCGAAGCGCTCGATGTTGGCCGTGGCCTCGGGGACGACGGGGAAGTCACCGATGGTGACCGCGAGCGCGACCTTCAGTCCCGCGCACGAACCGAAGGCCGTCGGGAGCGGTGGAGGAGCCGGCACCGAGGCGTGGTCGACGGGATCCGGCCCGGCGATCACGTTCTGGAAGAGAGCACAGTCGGTGACCGTACGGGCCATCGGCCCGTCCTGACAGTAGGTGTCGAGACTGAGCGGCGGCAGCGACGGGACCCGCCCGTAGGGGGGCCGGAACCCGACGATGCCGCACAGGGCCGACGGAACCCGGATGGAGCCCGCGATGTCGGAGCCGGTGGCCAGGGGCGCGAGTCCGGCAGCCAGTGCCGCACCAGAGCCCCCCGACGAACCGCCGGGGCTGTAGTCGAGGTTCCATGGATTGCGTGTGACGCCCCACAGCTCGGAGTGGGTGGTCACGGCGATCGAGAACTCCGGCGTCGTGGTCCGCAGGTGCAGGACCGCACCGGCGTCGATCAGCCGCTGGACCATCGGCTGCGTCTGCGTCGCGACGGTGCCCTCGGTCAGCAGGGAGCCGAGGCGATGGGACCTGCCGGCGATCGGCATCTCCTCCTTCACCGCGACCGGGACACCTTCGAGCGCCCGGGGCGCAGGGCCCTTCCCCGCATACCTGGCCTCGGCGGCCCGCGCGACCTCGTGAGCCTCGTCGAACATCTCCTCGGCGACCGCATTGACCTCGCTGGTCTTGGAGACCCGCTCGATCAGCGAGTCCAGGACCTCCACCGGGGACAGCTCGCGCCGCCGAAAGGCCCCCAGCATCTCCTCGGCCGACAGATAGTTCAGGTCCATTCTTCGCTCCTCTGGGCAATGGGCAGTGGGCAGTGCGGCTTAAAGGTCATACGGGTATGCAAGGGGCTCATGCGAGAAAAGTGACAAGGGGTTGCCTGCCGGGCTCAGTCCGCGCTCCTCCTGGACGGAGTTGCCGCCGTCCACCACGAACAGTTGTCCCGTGACGTAGGACGACTCCGGCGAGGCCAGGAAGGCCACCAGTCCGGCCACCTCGTCGGGACGCCCGGCGCGACCCACCGGCGTTGCCGCCCCGAGAGCGTCGACGTGCTCGTCGAGCCCCCCGGTCGCGATCCAGCCGGGGGCGACGGCGTTGACCGTGACGCCCCGCGACGCCGTGTCCATGGCTGCCGAGCGGGTGAGACCGATCAGGCCGGCCTTGGCCGTGTGATAGGCGACGTCGCCCCTGTAGGCCATCACCGGACCGGACAGCGACGCCATGTTCACCACCCGGCCGTACCCGCGACTGAGCATCGGCTGGAGCGCGGCGCGGGTCATGTAGAAGGCGGTGTCGAGGTTCCGCGAGAGGGCCGAACGCCACTGCTCGTCGGATGCCGTCGCGAGGCTGGACGGGTCTTCGGGCTCGGCGACCGAGACCATGCCGGCGTTGTTGACGAGAACGTCGATCCGGCCGAAGGCGTCCAGTGCCTCGGCCACCACCGACTCGGCGAACCGGGGATCGGTGAGATCGCCCGCGACCCCATGGACCGGGCAGCCTCCCGCCAGCTCGGCCACCCGCTCATGGATCCGCGCGGTGGTCGAGGTGATCAGCAGTGAGAAGTCGTCGGCCAACCGCTTGGCGCAGGCGAAGCCGATGCCGGACGCACTGCCGACCCCGGTGACGATCGCGACGGGCCGGCCGTCGGCGTTGGTCGGGTTCATGTGGTGCTCACCCTCGGATCCCTGGACGCTCGATGGCGTGACTGAGTTGGACGTTCGTCACAGTAGGGACAGTGGTTGAGTTCTGGCAATGCCTGGCTACCTGCACATTCGGCCTCAGCGTGAGTTGTACGTTCGTTCAATTTATCTCTGGGGTGGTACGCTGCGACAGCCTCACCGCTCAGGCGGGCTGCTCCGCGATTGCTGCCGTGCGGCCACTGCGCCATGCACTGCCGTCGTGCGACGCCCGACGGTCACCCACAGGTGAAGAGGACGAGGAAAGACATGAGCCGGCCCGGCGGATCCGCCCACCGACGAGACACCCCTGTACTGACCGAGCGCGGTGGGGTCCGCAAAGCGGCCATCCTTGAAGCAGCCCTGCAGGTCATCGGGGACAAAGGGCTCACAGGGCTCTCCATGCGTGCCATCGCGACGCAAGCGGGACTGCCGCTCGGAGCTCTCGGCTACTACTTCAAGACCAAGGACGATCTGATCCTCGAGGCGTTCGAGCTGCACACCCGCCGGGAGGCGGACCGGGTCCTCGCGGCTTTCGCGGGTGTAGAGGACGGCGACCACGCCGACGACGTCGCCGAGCACCTCACGGCGTTCATCCAGCACGGACTGACCGAGGCACGAACGAGGCTGGTCGCGGAGTACGAGTTCCTGATCGAAGCAACCCGTAGGCCGGATCTCGCGCGCGTCTCGCGGGCATGGCGCCAGGCGCTGCAGATCCAGGTCAGTCACGTCGCGGCCCGGCTGGGCTCGGACGATCCCGAGACAGACGCAGAGATCATTCTCTCGGTCGTCGCGGGTCTGGAGATCGACCACCTCTCCGCACCGCTCGACCCGTCGACAACGCAGGCGATCCGCACCGCGCTCCGCCGCACGATCACAAGGCTCGGGCTCCGCGGTCACGCCGCGCGGCCGTAGATCCGACTGCTTCGCGGCCCACCGCGCCGAGTTGGTCGGCTGACCCTGGTGCCGAGGGGCCTCCGCCGTCGCGTGAAGCTCGTGGCGCACGGCGCCGGTGCTGCCGCGGGCGGCGGCGCGGAGTCGAAGGTGGTGGGCCCGTTGCATCCCGGTGGCGTTGCTCGGCTGCCCAGGTGAGGGCGTCCAGGTCGTCGGGGCGGTGAGTCGGAGTGGATGCCGCGCCATGTTGTGCGCGTCTGAATGCCTCCTTGTCCCGTGAAGGTGTGGTCGGTCACTGTCGTGGTGATCACTCCGTCCCGTCCGGTGACCGACCACCATCGGAGACCTCATGCTGCGGGTTCACTTCACCGCTGACGACCTCGCACGCGTACGCGTGGCGGCCGCCCCGGATCCCCTGTGGGAGATCACCAACAGTTTCCAAGCGCTGATCAGCAAGGACGCGCCGTTGCTGTTCGGGCAATGGCGCACGCTCGTACGGCCGCGGATGGGGCGGGCACACAGCCTGCTGGCCGCTCTACTGCCGCCCAAGGGGTACTCACCAGACTTCCTCACACCCGATCTGCAAGGCTCCTTCGACTTGGCGGGTGCGGTCGAGACCGTGCTCGGGACACCCCGGCTTCGGTTGCGTCGCGATCTGGCCTTGCTTGCAGCCTCCGCGCATCGCTCACGGCCGATGCCGCCACTGACTCGAGCTCTGGCCGAAGGTGAGCCCGCGGCGCTCCGCCTCCTCGGCTCCGCCCTGCAGGCTCAGTACCACAGCACACTCGGCCCGTTCTGGGCGCAGATCCGGGCCCATGTGGACGCCGACCGGGTCATACGTGCCCGGTCGGTACTGGACGGCGGCGTCGACGGTCTGCTGACAGGATTCCGTCCCGTGTTGCGCTGGCATCCGCCTGTGCTGGAGGCGGACTACCCGGTCCAGCGAAATGTCTACCTGGGTGGGCGGGGACTGCTGCTCCAGCCGTCCTTCTTCTGTCTGCGAAGGCCAGTCACAGTCGCCGACGGCACGCTGACGCCCGTCCTGGTGTACCCCATCCAGCACACGCTCGGCTGGGCCGTCGAGAGCTCCGACACCAAAGGCAACATGCCGTTGGGAGCGCTCATCGGCCGTACCCGCGCCGCCATCCTGGAGAACGTTGTCATGGGGGCAACAACCGGTGAGCTCGCCATACGCCTAGATATATCCAGTGCGGCTGTCAGCCAGCACACCGCCGTCCTGCGCCGCGCCGGCCTGCTGGTGAGCCTGCGCAGTGGCAGACACGTCCTGCACACCAGCACGTCCACGGGCCTCGCTCTCCTCGACGGTGTGCGGCCCTCCGTTTAAGGCACTGCTTCAGCGTGTGGCGCAGGAGAAGGCAGCGGTAACAGCCTTGAGGTACGCACCAACAACCAGGGGGTTCAACGAATGCGCACAGCACGTGCCCAGCGTTCTGTCCTTGGCGTCCTCGGCGCCCTGATTCTGGCCCTGGCGGCCGTGTTCGCCGCAGGCCCCGCACAGGCCGCGTCGCCCTCGCCTGGCGCCGCGACCAACCTGCTCATCGCCCCGCCCGCCCCGTCGGATGCCCAGGGCGAGGTCTCCCTCGCCGCGGCTTCCCCGGGAATCTCCCCGGCGGTCAATACGCAGCACGTACCGGCGGGCGGCTCGTTCAGCTGTGGCGACGGGAACTTCTGCGCCGCCGTGTGGGACCCGACGACGAGTGACTGGAAGATCTTCTTCCTCTTCGCTTGTCGGCGCTACTCCGTGTCGAACTGGCTCGGCGGGGGCGCCTACTACAACCAGCAGACCGGCAACGCCACGGCAAGCATCTACGGCCAGAGCGGCAACGTCCTGGTCAGTGCCCCGGCTGACGGCGGCATCTTGCACGACATCAACTGGGATGCCGTTTGGTCCATCCGCAACTGCTGATCCGTCGGCACACCAGCCATAGGCCAGGTGGCTCTCGGGAGACCTCTGACGGTCCTAGCCACACGCGGTCAGTTGTCCAGCCAGTAAGCCGTTTCTGCAGGCGCTCGGCTGGGGTTCCCAGCCGAGCGCCTTGCGCGTGCGGCGGTTGAGACGGTCAGCGACGGTGGCGAAATCTCGGATGCCGTGTCGGCCGGGAGCCACTCGGGCTCGGTGCGGCGATCGGCATGATGATGACCGAGCGGGGCATGGCCGCCCCGGCCACCGGCAGCAGCCTCCTGGCCCAGTTCGACGAGATCCTCGCCGCGGCCGCGCCCGAACTCGCCGGGCGCGGCCAAGCCATGAAGTTCGACTCGGACACCGGCCGCCTGGACGTCACCCCCGACGCTCCCGCGTACGGCACGAAGCTGCGCTGGGATCGCACCAATGCTGATCGCGACCGCCCACGGGTGCAGGCTGCGAACGTCCGGACCCTGCACGTCCGAGCGCGTCCGCGCCCGCGAAGGCCAGCACTGCCACGGCGGCGGCCGACCGGCAAGACGGCTCCCGACCGGGGAACAGACGGGCGCGCCCGTGCGATGGCGCCGGGGCCCGGACTTGGGATGGCTGTGCTCTGGCTGTTGAGGCCACCGTGCGGTCGGCGAGACCGGTGCGGCTCTGGAGTTCTCCCTTGGGACCTACCAGACGCAGGTGCGCTCCTGCATGAGCCACAACTCCCGTACAACCAGGCCTCTGTTTCGCGCATCTGAATCAGTGACCGCTTCGCGGTACCGGATTCCGACGATCAGGAGGAGAAAGTACGCAAAGCCGTACTCGGCGTGCTCGTGGCACTGGCAGCGGTGCTCGCCGTGACGCCCCTGGCCAGCGCCGACCAGACCGACACCGTCGCCTGCTGCGGCGGCACGCCCGGCCAGCCGTGATGGGCGATCATTGCTAGCTCGGCGTATGAGGGCCCGTCAGTCTACTGGCGGGCCCGCTCTCCCTTCGTTCGGAAGAACGCCGCCGATCCGCCACCGTGCGCCACCCTGCTGGGTTCGGTCCGTCACCTGAAAGTGAGTAACAGCGGGCCGACTCGAAGCGCGCCGCCCTCGACCGCCAGCTGGCAGCCCGTCCCGCTCGTGCGCCGGCGGTCGCGGAGGACGTCGCAGAAGGCGAGCAGCCCCACCGTGCGGGGGGCTGCCGTGTCACCGCCCGCACGGACCAAGAGAGAAGGGCTCGCCAGTGAACTGACGAGCCCTCACACAGAACTCATTCCAAACGGGGACACCCTTTACGGGTGGCCGGGCCCGCCGCAGCAGGAAGCAGTTTCGGTCTGATCGGCGTCGGCGAAGGGGGCTACCGCGAACAGCGCGGCCAGTGCCACGAGCAGGCCAAGTACAGCTTTGCGCATCACATCTCCTCGTTGAAGTAAAACCTGGTCCAGCCCTTCTACTGCTGGCGAGCGACCTCTACGGTTGGCCGGGCGGCGTGACGCCGCAGCAGGCGACGGTCTGGGTCTGGTCGGCGCCCGCGAGCGGTGTCACCGCAAGGAGCGCTGCCAGTGCCGATCCTGTTGGCTAATTCCGTGTCCGGTGTGGTGTTGTCGGTGGAACTTGGCTCTGGGCCACTTTCTGTGGAGGGCTCACCGACAGTGATGTCAGAGGCATGTGGTGAGATGGCCGCTCTCTATCGGCTGCCTGTGGGAGATCGTTCCGATGCCTGTGTACCCGTCGCTGACCCGCGCTCTGGCGGAGTCTTTGGTCGATGTCCTCTGGTTCGTTGAGGGGTGCACGGACGAGCAGATGGATCCGGATGACGCGGTGAAGGTCTTGGAGGGTGTCGCCCATGTGGTGACACAGCTGTCGAGTGATCAGCGAAGCGAGTTCATCGACCTACTGGGTTCGATGGCTGCAGAGGAGGCCAATCCTTCGCGCCGCGAGTTCTTGGAGGGTTTCCCTGATGGTTTTGGACTCGTTGAGGACGACTCCTGACCTGGGATCTATGGGTAGAGCAGGACGCGCTTGCGCAGGAGTTCGAATCCTGCGAGGCCAAACATCTGACGCTTGAGCATCTTGATCCTGTTGACATGGCCCTCCACCACGCCGGAGTTCCAGGGCAAGGTGAGGCCGGCGGTGACAGCGTCGAGATCGCGCAGGAGGTGCTGAGCGATGCGGCGGAGGCTGGGCAGTTCGGTGGTGGCGCTGGCCGCTTCGATCCATTCGGGGAGCTGGTCGCCGTGCAGGTGCGTGAGCATGTGGGCGAAGGAGTGCACGTGTTCGGCGAGTGCCGTCAGTTCGGGGCAGTTGGCCAGGGCGGCTTTGAGCTGGATCCGGTCGCTTTCAGGTAGGGCGTCGGGATGGGTGAGGATCCAGCGGGGACGGCGCGGGCGGATGGTGGCCGGGGGCCGACCGGTTGGGGCTTGCCGCGAAGGGTCCTGCTGACGTAATCGCGGACGCTTGCGTATCCGCGTGGATAGCCCTGTTCCTTGATCTCCTCCCACAGTTTCCAGGCGTTGGTGCAGCCTTCCTGCCAGCGCTGATCGAGGTAAAGCTAGTCGTCGAGCCTGGTCGCACGGCTTTGCCACTGACCGGTGAACATGTCCTCCGGAGTTGTGGCGCGGGAGAAGCGCAAGATGGTGTTGAGAGTCATGCCGAGCTGCCGGGCGACGGACCGCTTGCTGTGACCGGCGGCGAGGAGAGCGTGAATAGTGGCGTGCTTGGCGCGGGTGCGTTCGGCGAACCGGTGTCCTGTCGGCCAGGGCGACGACGCGGTCGGCTCCGCCTCTTCCTGCGGTTGCTCCGGCTGAGTCGGCGTGGGGCGCAAGCAGCCGCGGTGCCGGTAGACGCACTTCTCGGCGGCTTCTCCCAGGTTGTGCCAGAGATGCCATCGGTCGGCGACCTGGAGGGCCTGTGGGGCGCTCCGCGGGTGGCTCCTTCGGCGAAGAAGGTGACCCGGTCACGGCAGATGATCTCGATGCCAGGCCGGCGAGCGTGTCCGCCTCCCGGTCGGGAAGGAGGTCGACCGGCCGACGTGTCTCGACGTCGACGAGCACGGTTCCGTAGACACGGCCCTTGCGCTGGGCGTACTCGTCCACGCCGACCACGCGGGGTGCTGCGGCGGCGGGGTCCGGAAGCGAGGTGATCAGCGAAGGTCTTGCGAGGGCAGCAGTCCTCCGCGCAGACGAACCGCCGCACACGTAACGACACCACGACGAGCCTGCCCGCTGTCGGCAGGTCATGCGGAAATCGCAGGTAGGAGCCATGTATTCGGCCCAACCAGCACCCGCGCCCCGGGCAGGCCGCCCGCCCTGCGGTCGTACGAGCCTCGATCCGGATGGCCGTATCGGTCACCTCGACCGACCCCACCAACACGCCCTCGACCGAGGAGAACAACAGCTCATCCAGCTGTGGCAGCACTTCGTTCACGGCGAAGGACTGTCGACCACACCGCCGTCCAGCCGGGCGATTTTCGGGCGAACTCGACCGGCATCACGCGAAGATCAACGGTCACCCTGCGTACGCGCCCACAAGAAGTGGGCCAGAGCCCGTTGAAGGCTATGCAGCCACGAGGCCGTGACTGCCGAACGGCTGCGGATCGCAACGGGAGCTGCACGACATGGTCGCGCACAGCATCGGCATCATCGCCATTCATCGGTGTGGGCAGCCGGGTCATCCAGACCCAACCAGCGCAGGCGCGCGAGGCCCTGCGCGCCATCGAGGCCACCAGCAGAGAGACCCTGTCGGGCCTTCGGCGCACGCTGGTGTCGCTCCGTCAGGCCGACCGGGGCGCGACGGCAAGCAGTCACCGCTCGCACCCTCGCCGGGGCTGGCAGACATCGAACGGCTGGCGGCAGCGCGGGCGCGGGGGTACGCGTCGACGTGCGCTGCAGCGGGGAGCAGTGTCCTGTGCCGGTCGGCATCGACCTGTCCGCCTACCGCATCGTTCAGGAGGCGCTGACCAACGTGATCCGCCACGCAGGCACCGGACATTGCCGGGTGGCCATCGATTACGGAGACGAGGAACTGTCCGTGGAGATCGTCGACGACGGGCGCGGAGTCACCGGGAACGGCTCGGCCCACGGCTTCGGCGGGCCGGCCCACCCGCCCGCACCGCGAACGGGGGTGGCGCACTCGGTGAACGCGTGACGACTGCTCGTACAACGGTGGTCGGGGCCCGGGAGATCTTCCTCCAGGGCCCTTTCACGTAGGCTCATCGGGCTGATCAAGCAGGTCTCACCAACCAACGGGAGAACCCATGAACGACGCCTTGAGCCGCCGCACCCTGCTCCGCGCGGGAGGAGGTCTCTCACTGGCCGCGGTAGGGCTCGGATACGGCACGGGGGCCGCGTCGGCCGCGGTACCGACCTCTCAGCGGTTCACGCTGACCACGACCTCCTCAAACGACCTCTACCGGGGCCGGGCGCTTCGGGACGGCACGGTGATGCAGAGCTTTGCCTTCGACCAGACCAACCAGCGGTTGTTCGTGGCCCAGTTGCGCCAGGGCTCGGGGGCCAACTCGGGCGACCTGTGCATCACCGAACTCTCCTGGTCGACCTGGAACGCGATCGGCCACATGTACCTGACGGGCTTCGGCCACGCGGTCTCCATAGGCGCGCAGGCCGTGGGCTCCTCGACGTATCTGTGGGTCGACGCAGTCGCGGACACCAGCGGCTACGGACAGCGGCTGGGGCGCTTCAAGTACACCAACGGCACTACGCTGAGCGCCTCGTCGTCGGCGGTCACGAAGCACACGCCCGTCTCCTCGGCGAACCGGCACACCTGTGCCATCGACCCCACGCACAATCGCCTGATCGTGCGCTACCGGCCGACGGGCTCGGCCACCCACCGCTTCGCCGCGTACGACCTGACCGACGCCACCAACGGCAACTTCGGCAGCCGCCTGGTGGACTTCCAGGAACCGTCCCGGATCGACGCCGCGAACTTCCAGGGGTACACGGCATACGGCCAGTACTTGTACTGTCTCACGGGCCACAGCAAGGACGTCACCGGCGAGGCCAACACAGACGCGGTCCTCTGGAGCGTCAACATGAACACCGGACAGATAGCGGAGGAGTTCCTCACCGGGGCCGGCTCCACCCTCACCTTCCGTGAACCGGAGGGCATGGCCGTCTACACCACCGCCGGAGGAGAGCCCCGCCTCTTCTTCGGCTTCGCCTCCGGTGGGGGAGTGGGCGAACGCCTCTCCAACGTCTTCTACAAGAACGTCCTCGTCTGACGGTCGTCCGGATCGGTCGACCTGGCCGGACCGGTCAGACAGCTCGAAGCCGCCCATGCCCTCATCTGGCCGGCACGTCCGCGCCGTCATCGGGAGGGGCTCCAGCGTCATGGCGCCCCCTCCTCACATGGACCCTCGGCGACACGGGGGCAATCGGGGGGCGGGACAACGCAGCAAGCGCTGTCGCGCACCGCGCCACGCAGCCCTGAAGTCGCGTCCCCCACTGTGGACAAGGGGGGTCTCGAGGGATGTACGCAAGGCGGAATGGCCGATTTCCCGTGCCTCGTGCACCTGCCGTGACAGAAAAGCATTCTTGTGGTGAGTGGGAGATCGTGTGACGGTTAGGGAACTGACCTGTACATGCGGTCAATGCCTGACCAGTGGATTCACCGCATGCGCCGTATCGGAACGGGCCGGTCAACCATCGGCCCGGAATGGGGGAAAATATGAACGCATTGCGTGCCTCAGCCGGATCGGTTCTCGCTGCAGGCCTGTTGTTCGGCGGCGTCGTCGCCGTATCGGGACAGGCAGGCGCTGTCGAAGGTACCAATGGACACTGCGTGTACAACGTGTCCACGGGTGCTACGGCATGTCACAGCACCTTTCGCGCGGCCGTCGTCGACGCCACCAATGGGAAGGTGACCAACGCGTCGCCCGTAGCCCGTACAGCCCTTTCCGACACGTCGTTCCTGAAGCGGCTGGAGGGGCCCATGCCCGCGACGGAGGCCACCGCCGCAGCGGTCGACTACGTCCTATCCATCGAGTACGACATCGCCAACCTCAGCTCCTCCGGCGGCACCCTCACCATCACGGCGGACGGGCCCTGTGTGGAGGACGGGCAGCGGGACTTCACCGTGAACGACGTCCGGGACGCCTGGCCCTCGTGGAACGACCGGATCTCGTCCTTCCAGGGCTTCAACACCTGCGACGTCAACCACTACGAGCACCAGGTCCGCAACGGCGGTGACACCACCGGCCCGAAGCGCTCCATGACGACCATGGGCGACATGTCCAACAAGACGACCGGGTTGACCTTCGGCTGACCCGAGCCGATCGCCCGCAGGGCCGGTGGCATCCCTTGCCACCGGCCCGGCGCACGCATGTACCGCAGGTGCGAACCCGCGCACCACCGGACGGCCGGTCGGACGTGCCCCCGACCGGCCGCATCCCGAACTGGTCGGCATGGCGCTGTCGACGACAACACCGAGCCCGCATCAGCCGCTGCAAACGACGCGGACACAGCCCATGCCACTGCCCAGCAGTCAGAACAAGCACATGGCGGTACCAGTGCCGCGGCACTAACCTCGCGCTTTCGCGACCGTGAGTGTTCGAATAGACGAGGAGTACCTCTGACCTGGGACGATGTGACTTGTCTAGGGTCATGCCGTCGTCAGGAAAGCTGCACTCCTCAGGTGAAGAAGAGTCTCGGGTCCTACCTGCGCGTCCGCGTCGAGGACGGTGGCCGCGGAGCGGTCTCGCAGGCCGGGGCCGTGTTGTTGGTGGAGACGGTCCGCAAAAGCGGCCTGGATACGGTGATATCGAGGGCGTTGACGCCGTGCCGCAAGCAGCGAGCGGTGCATGATCCGGACAAGATCCTGCTCGATGTGGCGCTCGCGGTCGCGCTGGGTGGGGACTGCCTGGCCGACGCTGCCATGCTGCGGGCCGAGCCGGCGGTGTTCGGGTCGGTGGCCTCCGACCCGACGGGCTCCTGCCTCATCGACACGGGTGGGAAGCGGGCGCTGACTGCGATCCGCCGGGCCCGCTCCCAGGTCCGCGAGCGGACAGGTGATCGTGGACCTGGACGGGTGCTGGTGATCGCGCACTCCGACAAGCAGGATGTCACCGCGGCCTAGAAGCGGACATTCGGCCACCATCCGATCATGGGGATTCGTCGACCACGAGGCAGGCGGTGCCGGTGAGCCGGTCGCCTGCGCTCAGGGGAAGGCGGGCAGCAACACCGCCGCCGACCGCATCACCGCCACCGAACTGGCCCTGGCCCACCTCCCCAAGACCTACCGGCGCGGGCGCCGCACCCTGATCCGCACCGGCTCCGGCTGCGGCACCCGCGAGTTCCTCAACTGGCTCACTCCACGCGGCTGGTGGCTGTCCAACGCGGTCGGCACGACCATCACCGACACCATCCACCATGCCGTACTGAAGATCCAGGCATCGGCCTGGACACCCGCCGTCGATCCGGACTGCGAGATCCGCGACGGTGCCTGGGTCGCCGAACTCGCCGGGACTGCCTGACGGGTTGGCCGAAGGGGATGCGCCTGATCGTCCGCAAGGAACGTCCACACTCCGGCGCCCAACTCCGCTTCACCGACGCCGACGGCAGGCGCATCACCTGCTTGCTACCAACACCCCCGGCAAGGCGATCGCCGGGCTCGAATTGAGCCACCGCCAGCGCGCCCGCTGCAAGGACCGCATCCGCAACGCCCATGACACCGGCCTGCGCAACTTCCCCCTGCACGACTTCGCCCGGAACCAGATCTGGCTGGAGATCGGTCTGTTCCTATCCTTGCGTCCCGAAGGCGTCCAGGATGGACGAGGAGAACCCGGCTGCCCGGACGTTGCTCCAGTTCAGAGGGGTTCTCGGACTCCTCCGCAGCGGATCCCTTCCTCACTTCGGGCGGATGTCGGGATCCCGGCTGGGCGATCCGGCTTGGCACTGGCGGCGTCGGCGCGGGCGTCACGCGTCCAGTGACGTCATGACGTGCTTGATACGGGTGTAGTCCTCGAGGCCATACGCGGACAGATCCTTGCCGTAGCCAGATTGTTTGAAGCCGCCGTGGGGCATCTCGGCGACCAGTGGGATGTGGGTATTGATCCACACGCAGCCGAAGTCCAGCGTCTTGGACATGCGCATCGCGCGTGCGTGGTCCTTGGTCCACACCGACGAGGCCAGGGCGTAGTCGACGCCGTTGGCGTATTCCAGGGCCTGTGCCTCGTCGCGGAAGGGCTGGACGGTGATGACCGGGCCGAACACCTCGTTCTGGATGATCTCGTCGTCCTGCTTGAGGCCGGAGACGACGGTGGGGGCGTAGAAATAGCCCTTGTTGCCGACGCGATGGCCGCCTGCCTCGATCTTGGCGTGGGCGGGCAGACGCTCGATGAAGCCGGAGACCTGCGTGAGCTGGTTGGCGTTGTTGAGCGGTCCGTACAGCACGTCCGGGTCGTTGGGTCGGCCGGTCTTCGTGCCGGTGGCGGCCCTCGCCAGCGCCGTCACGAACTCGTCGTGGACCGATTCCTGTACGAGGACGCGGGTCGCGGCCGTGCAGTCCTGACCGGCGTTGAAGAAGCCGGCCACCGAGATGCCCTCGACGGCCTGGGTGATGTCGGCGTCGGCGAATACGACGACCGGCGCCTTGCCGCCCAACTCCAGGTGGACACGCTTGACGTCCTTGGCCGCGGACCCGGCGACTTGCCTGCCGGCCCGTACGGAGCCGGTGATGGAGACCATCGCCGGGGTGGGGTGTTCAACCATCAGGCTGCCGGTGTCGCGGTCACCGCAGACTACGTTGAAGACGCCCTTGGGCAGGATGGACCCGATGATCGCGGCCATCAGGAGGGTAGAGGCCGGGGTGGTGTCCGACGGCTTCAGGACCACCGTGTTGCCCGCGGCCAGCGCCGGGGCGAACTTCCAGACCGCCATCAGCATCGGGTAGTTCCACGGTGCGACCTGCGCACAGACCCCGACGGGCTCACGCCGGACGATGGAGGTCATGCCGTCCATGTACTCACCGGCCGAGCGGCCCTCCAGCAGGCGCGCGGCGCCGGCGAAAAAGCGGATCTGGTCCACCATCGGTGGCACCTCTTCGCTCGCCGTCAGCCCCAGGGGCTTGCCGGTGTTCTCAGACTCGACGGCGACGAGTTCTCCGGCCCTCGCCTCGAAAGCGTCCGCGATCTTCAGCAGCAGGCGCTGTCGCTCGGCCGGGGTGGTGTCGCGCCACGCCGGGAACGCGGCCGCGGCCGCGGCCATGGCGGCGTCGACGTCCTCCCGGCCGGACAGCGGCGAGGTCGCGTAGGACTCGCCGGTCACCGGGTTAACGATCTCGATGGTCTGCCCGTCGGCGGCGTCCAGGGACTCGCCGCCGATGTAGTTTCGCAGCGTGCGCAGAACGGTCACTGGGTCTCCAGTCGGCACATAGGTGGCTTCTCGCATGTTTCTTCGAATCCCGATCCGGCTGCTGGGGGCGATGTCGGACGACAGACGCTGGGCCACGTGGACGGGGACGACGACAGCACCAGCACGGCGGCGACAGTGATCGGCTGCCAGGCCCGTGCATCCCCGCTTGCCCCCGGCACCGGCTCGGTGCCGGGTATGTGGCCCCGCAGAGCGTGGTCTGCTCCTCTGCGCGTTTCGGTTTGCGCAGCCGGATTTCCGAAGGCGACCCGCTTCCGTCGGCGGAAGCGGGTCGCACACGGCAGCAGGGGCGGCCTACTCCAGCGGCTTCTCGTCGCGGAAGCGCCGCAGCACGTTGCCTGTGATCTTCGCGATGTTGTTGTCGTACCCGTTGTGGGACAGCGACCCGGTCCAGGCTATGGATCCGACCGAGAAGAAGCCGCCACCGCCCTCCAGCGCGCAGTAGACCATGTCAGCGCGGACCGCCGGCTGCTCGGTTCCGCCCATCCCCGGGAGCATCTCGAAGATCTCCTCGGTCACCAGCAGGTAGCTGTCGGAGAAAGGCCCGGAGGTGGCCAGGACCAGGGTTCCGGGCGGCGAGCCGAGCGCCGGGTTCCAGCAGTCGATCTCCGAGCCGGCCGCGCCGCCGCCGATGATGCCGAAGTCGCCCAGGAGCTCGTTCTCGCCGACGCCTTCGAAGATGAAGGCCGCCCGAGGATCCCGGCTGTCCGCAAGGCGCTCGTAGTAGGTGCAGCGGTCGAAGCCCTGGGCCGCCATCCCGACTCCCACCAGACGCTGCGGGGCCTTGCCCTTGTTGCGCCACAGGCCGCTGGCCTCGCCCGAGGTGGTATGGCGACGCTCGGCGAAGGGGGACTGGTGGGGGCGGGTGCCGCCGTCGGCCCGGCGCAGCTCCATCAGGTGCGGGGCGTCGGGGTCGTAGGAGACGGTCGCGAAGAACCCGTTGCCGCCCAGGTACATCAGCCGGCCGCCGTTCGCGGTGAACTCCTCCAGGGCGTCGAGCTCGCGCCGCGTGACGTATTCGGGGTGGCTTCCGGTGATCACAACGCGGTAGTCGCGCAGCAAGTCGTAGCCTTCCCGGTCGAGATCCTCGTCGGTGAGGGCGTCGAACTCGCACTCCGCCGTCTCCAGCCAGTGCACCAGGGACAGGTCGGCGGGCAGGCCCCAGGGACCTTCGCTCATGAACGAGGCCCGGTACCGCGGCTGCAGGCTGATCAGCGGGCGGCGGACGCTGCCGAACACCACACCGGACCCGTCATTGTGGATTTCGTACAGGGAGCGGCCGAACTCGGGGTGGTCCTGCAGGACCAGGTCTTCCTTGTGGACGATGGGCGTGTGGCCGAGGAGCATCTCGATACCGTCCGCCTCGAAGGCGATCCGGTCGTTGGCGTAAGCCAGGTAGGTGGCCGTGGGGAACAAGATGGCGACGTCCTTGCGCCGGCGGCCGGGCCCGACGAGGAAGGGCACGTGCTGCTCGATGCCCTCGGCCCGCAGCCGCACCGCGTAGACGCCGCTGGGCAGGTCCTCGGGCACCTCGAAGGTGAACGCCGCGGGCCACTGGGCGTCAGCGATGTCGTCGTCGTGGAAGTGGATGGCGTCGAACTCGTCCGGCGCGAGCCGGAAGTCCTCCACGACACCTTGGAACGTGGGCCCGGTGACGCCCCGGACGGGCGCGTTGACGCAGCGGCCGTGCAGCATGTGCGGGCCCTCGTCGACCACATCCCACAGCAGCAGCCCGTCGGGGCGCTCGCTGCGGCCGAAGTGCCAGGCAGCAACCGGCTCGCGCGTCCTGGAGGCGTCGTCGGTGGCGCGTTCGACGCGGATGCCACCGATCTTCCCGTTGAACGCGGTTGCCGCGAGCAGCCGGTCACCGTCCTCGCGAGCCAGCGCGCCGATACGGAACGGCATGGAGGAAGCCGTCCAGGCCGCCGAGGCGGGTGCGTTCGCCTGCTCGGGTACGGAGGCTGCGGCTGCCGGTGCCACCCGGTCCGCGCAGTGGTCCAGCGGGGTCTGCCGCAGGGTGATCTGCCCCGCCGATCGTGGAAGTTCGACCTCGAGCCGGTACCACTGGTGGGCCGTCAGCTCCTGTTCCAGGGCGAGGGTCCGCCGCTGACCGCCCTCGCTCCATACGAAAGACGGCTTGCCGTCGTCGAGCAGCAGGGCCCAGCCGGTCATGGTCGACGCGTCCCAGGTGCCCATGACCGCCTGGCGTTCGCCGGTGAAGCCGACCGAGCTCTGGCTGACCCGGTAGGCGCCCAGGTTCCCTGAGCGGTTGTTGCGTAGCAGCGTCGGGAAGACGGAGGCGCGGATGACCAGCGCGCCGGGGGTCGCCAGCAAACCGTTCGGGTCGGGGACTTCGACATAGGAGCCGGGCTGGCAGGCGTAGTACTGCCCCGGGTACGTGCCGTCGATGGTGGAGGGGACCTCGGTCTCCAGGAAGCCGGGCCCTGCCTGCCCGTCGTATCCGTGTCGCAGGCGCACCAGGGCGGCGTCGTAGGTCGCAGGGCCTTCAGAGCTGATGTGGAACGACAGTTGCTCGCCAGGGCGGGCGGAGAAGCGATCGGTGTAGCCGAAGACGTTCTGGGTCGTCGTGCGGCCGCTCGCGAGTGCCATGACCTTCTCGTTTCTTTCTAGTTCTGCTGCAGTGCCGCGGCACGCGCGGTGAAGATGTACCGCATGGCGTCTTCGTAGTCCTCGAAGGACTGTTCGGTCAGGAGAAGGTTGCCTGGCATACCCAGGACGATCTTCGACACGCGCCAGGGCCCGTCGGGGCCTTCGGAGAAGATGATGTGCTTGCCCGAGACGGGCAGGCTGCGCAGCGCCCGCAGCACGCGTTGGGTGCGGTCGTCGTGCAATCCCAGCGGAGCAGCTTCATGGGCAGCGACGACCTCGTCGGTGCACTCCTTGCGCAGGCGTTCCTCGCTGCGCAGACGGAACACTTCGAGCAGCTCGGCCGAGCGATCTGCACTGGTGCGCATCAGTTCACCTCCTGCTGCTGGGACACCGTTGCGCTGCGACGGGACAGGGACGATGGGCTCACTGAGGATGCCTTTCATGCTTGACGGGCTCGCGGGCGCCGGGCAGCGACTGTGGCTCGCGCCTCGGTGACAGTGCCTTGGACCGATGCCGAGTGCTGCCCGGCGGTGAGCGGGAGTGAGGTCAGGCGTCGGAGCCGCTGAGCGAGCGGCCGGTGAGCTTGAAGTACGCCGCCACGCCGAGGCCGATGAGGAGCCAGCACGAGCCGACGATCTTGGCGTGGGGGTCCGCGTTCCACAGCGCGACCAGGAGGAGTGTGGCGCCGAGGATCGGGGAGACCCAGTGGACGAAGAAGCTGCGGCTGCGGCCTCGGACGACGAAGTGGGTGAAGACGCTGACGTGGAGGAGGATGTAGGCGGTGATCGCGCCGAAGGTCACCAGGGTGATCAGCAGTCCCGCCTGCTCCACGCCGAGGATGCCGACTCCCACCGACAGGACTGCGATGAAGATCATCGCGTTGAGGGGAACCTGATGCTTGTCGCTGACCCGCGACAGGAACTTCGGCAGCTGCCCGTCGCGGGCCATGCTGAAGACCAGGCGGGAAGAGGTGGCGTTGGACGCGATGGTGTTGGCGAAGATCGCGATCAGGGCGGCGGTCAGCAGGAGGACCGTCTTGAACCAGTCCGCCATGGCCGTGCCCACCACGTTGTAGAAGGCGTTGTTGACCGCGTCGCCGTCGGCGAATTCCGTCCCGGTCGGAACCAGGATGCCCGCCACGAAGACCTGCACGACGAACAGCGCGGTCACCTGGTAGAGGACAATCATGGTGGCCTTGGAGACGGTTCTGCCGCCGCCCTCGGCCTCCTCGTTCAAGGTCGAGATCGCGTCGAAGCCGATGTAGCTGAGCGCGGCGACGGGGACCGCACCGAGGATCAAGGACCAGGAGCCGCCGTCCGCGGGGATGAACGGGTTGAGCGACAGGTGGGCCTGGCCCTGGAAGATGAGCACGGCAGCCCAGACCAGGAACACGGCCAGAACGGCCAGCTGGATGTAGAGGAAGATCTTGTTCATCGCCGCGGTGACGCTGATGCCCATGATGTTGATCAGGGCGGTCGCGGCGACGAAGATCACCACCCAGACCCAGGCGGGCACCCCGGAGACCACTCCGGTCATCGCGCTGGCCGCGAAGACGCACAGCAGCGCGGGCAGCAGCAGGTAGTCGAGCAGGATGGCCCACCCTGAGACAAACCCGAGGAAGCGGTTGCTGCCCATGCGCACGTAGCTGTAGACCGAGCCGGCGACCGGGAACCGGACCGCCATCTCCTTGTAGCTGACGGCACTGAACAGCATCGCGATCGCGGCCACCACGTAGACCGAGGCGACGGCGCCGGCGGACATGTTGTAGACGACGCCGAACACCGCGACGGGGGCGAGCGGCACCATGTAGATCAGGCCGTAGATGACAACGTCGGCCAGGCTGAGCGTACGGGCGAGTTCCTGCTCGTAACCGAGCTCGTGCAGCCGGCCGCGGTCGCCGTCCGCGACGTCGGGTCTTTCGGACACTGTTTTCGGAGCTTCTGGAGCGTTCAAGGCCGGGCCTCCTGAGGGGATGAACGAGCCCCGGTCGGCTGTCGATGCCGTGGCGGCGACAGGGGGATAGGACGACGCGGGGGTCGGGCAGCAGCCGGCTCGGCGAGTGGGGGCCGCCTTCAGCGCGGGCTTCTCTTCACCTCGAATATGGTGCTAGGCCACCTTGTGGCTCAATACGCATTCCTACCGACAGCGGCGGTCAGCGGTCCAGGCGCAGAATGCCTTCGCGCAGCGCCGACGCCACCGCGCCGGCTCGCGACGGCTGCCCCATCTTGTGGAGGATCCGCTCCACGTGCGTGGTCACCGTGCGCAAGGAGACGTCTCGCTGTGATGCCAGCTGCTGGTTCGAGAACCCTGCCGCCATCCCGTTCAGGATGTCGTACTCGCGCGGCGCGAGTGAATAGGGCAAGCCGGCCGTCGGAAGCTCCTGCACCAGTACAGCCGGCTCTGGCCGTCCCAGCGGATCGGCCACCTTCAGGACCTGCAGCGAGAGCCACCCTTCACTCGACGCCTGCAGCCCAGTGGCGGCGACCTGCGCCGAGGCCATGAAGCGACGCAGAAAGCCGGTGAACTCGGGCTGCGTGGGCGCGAGCGCCGGGGCGCACGACTCGACGGCCCAAGCACGGCCGGTGTGGTCGATCAGGGTGGCGTTCGCTCCCGGCGGTATGGCGCATCCGGTGGTCTGCCGTCGAGCCACGTCGCACATCTGAGCAAGCGCGGGCACCAGGGCCTTGAGGAGTTCGGCCGCGTCGTCCCGGAACGCGCCGCGCTCCGCCGCGGAGAAATGCAGCATGCCCGTGTACACACCGCTGTCCGAGAAGAGACACGCGGTCATGCCGTCCTCGAAGCCGGCAGGTCCCAGCACCTCTCGGTACATCGGGGACCGCCGGTAGTCGCCCGGCACGTCGTCGATCCGCAACGGCAGGCGCCGCTCCCGGACCAGCCGGTTCTCGGCGCTCGCCGCATAACGGTCACCCAGTGCGGCAACCGTTTCATCACCGTAGGTGACCACGGCGAGTGCGCTGTGCGCACGGGCCATCGGGTCCCAGAGCATGAGGGCGCCGGCGTCGTGATGAGTCACCGGCTCAAGCAGCCTCAGCACCGTCATCGCGGCCTCGCGCCGGTCACCGGCTCCGGCCGCGTAGGCCGCCTCGACCAAGACCCGGGTGTGGGATGGCTGCATCAGCGGATCCCTCTCGAAGCTGGGCTGCCCCACCTCACGATAGCAGCGTCTTTTTTCGGGACCTGAGGGTGCGAGCTGCGGTTGTACATCGCGCTCGTGGTGACCGCCGGGGAGAATGAGCCTGGGCGGTCCTGCTTCTGATCCCTTGGCTGTCGGGGTAACAGGATCCAACGACACGGTCCGGGCGGCATGCCTGTGCGGGCCGGTCGGGGTCTTTCCTCACGCACCAGCATATTGCGACGTCCTTGCCGAGCCCAGCAGGTCCGGCGTCCTCCCCCTGGCGGCTCGGCGCCGATGAGCTCGACACCGAACTGAGGGCGCGGATGGGCAGTCGCGGACGAAGAGCTCGCCGCCGGTATTCGCTCCGTCGCCGTCCCGATCCGCGACGGCGACGCATCGCAGCGATGAGCGTCACTGTGCATGTGGCGGAGACATCGCTGGACGCGCTCACCCAGCATCATGTCGACGACGGGTGGTCATAAAGCTGCAAGGGCCTCTGACCAGCGAGAATGAGGATTGTCTAGGTCCCTGTTCCCGCTCCGGCCGGAGGAACTTTCCAGGTGAGTAAGCGTGGCGGGTCGTACCCGCGTGTCCGCGTTGAGGGCAGTGGTCGCGGGGTGGTCTCGCAGTCCGGCGCCGTGCTGCTGGTCGAGACCGCCCGCAAGGCGGGGCTGGATGCGGCGATATCGGGGGCGCTGGCGCCGTGGTGTAAGGCGCGTGCGGTCCATGATCCCGGCAAGATTCTGCTGGACCTCGCGCTTACCGTGGCCCTGGGCGGGGGACTGCCTAGCCGATGTCGCGATGCTGCGGGCCGAGCCCGCCGTGTTCGGGCCGGTGGCCTCCGACCCGACAGTCTCCCGCCTGGTCGACACCCTGGCCTAGGCCGGCCCCGTGCGCTCGCGGCGGTCCGTCGGGCACGGGCCGAAGTCCGCGAGCGGGTCTGGCGGCTGGCCGGCGAGGCGGCCCCGGACGCTGGCGGCGAGGTCATCGTGGACATCGACGGCGTGCTGGTGCTGGCGCACTCCGAGAAGCAGGGCGCCGCCAAGACCTGGAAAAAGACGTTCGGCCATCATCCGTTGTTCGCGTTCGTCGACCACGGCCGCGAGGGGTCCGGGGAACCGGTCGCCGGCCTGCTGAGGCCGGGGAACGCGGGCAGCAACACGGCCGCCGACCACATCGAAGCGGCCCGCACGGCGCTGGCCCAGCTGCCGACGAAGTACCGGCGCGGCCGCCGCAGCCTGATCCCCACCGACTCTGCCGGCGGCACCCACGACTTCCTCAACTGGCTCACCACACGCGGCCGATGGCTGTCCTACTCGGTCGGGATGACCATCACCGAGGCCATCCACCGGGCCGTGCTGAAGATCCCGGCCTCCGCGTGGATCCCGGCCGTCGAACCCGGCGGCGAGATCCGCGACGGCGCCTGGGTCGCCGAGCTTGGTGGCGATGTCCTCAAGGGCTGGCCGAAGGGGATGAGGCTGATCGTCCGCAAGGAACGGCCGCACACCGGCGCACAATTGCGCTTCACCGACGCCGACGGCATGCGGCTGACCTGCTTCGCCACCAACACCGAGCACACGCCGATCGCCCAGCTGGAGTTGCGGCACCGCCAGCGCGCTCGCGCCGAGGACCGCATCCGTGCCGCCCGCGACACCGGCCTGCGCAACCTGCCCCTCCACCACGCCGCCCAGAATCAGGTCTGGCTTGAGATTGTCCAGCTCGCGCTCGACCTGCTCGCCTGGATGCCCATGCTCGCCCTGGCCGGTGACGCCCGCCGGTGGGAGCCGAAGCGCATGCGGTTGAGGCTGTTCTCCGCCGCTGCCCAGCTCGTCACCACCGGCCGCCGTCGCTACCTCCGCCTGGGCGACCACTGGCCCTGGATCGACGTGATCACCAGTGCGATCGCTCGCCTGCACGCCCTGCCGGACCCTGGCTGGCCAGCGGCATCGCCCCATCCCGACGAGCAGCAGACCAATTTCCGGAACTGTGGAGCCCGGCGCCCACCCGATACGACAGTCGGGCCCTCGATATTTCTACAGGCAGAAAACCCACCCCGGACAAGCAGAAACGGCCCGCCAGCCGAGCTGACGAGCCGTCATGCAAGATCGAGGCTAAGCCCCAATGCCGTTGCTTTTGCGGTGGCGTAGGCTGGTCGGGAGTGGGTCCCGGGGGTGGTGCGGGTGGCCGCAAGTGCGTTTGACTTATCGGGTCTTGGCCTGTTGACCTGGGTGTATCCGCCGGGTTTGGTGGATCGGGCGCTGGCCGCGTGCGGACATTCAAAGGGGAGTCGACGAGCGCGATCGCGTCCCGCTTGAACTCCTCGGATTACCGCTTTGTGTACTTGTTTCCCACCTGGTGCTACTTCCTCTGGAACCTCTGGAACCTCAGGTCCCAGTTTCCACGTGTCCACGATCAAGGGAAAGCTTCAGTGAGGTGCTTGACGGTGTGCGTGGACAGCGGAAGACGGCACTGGTAGATAAGCGGGCAGGTGTCCTCGGCGTGCTCCTTGGTATTCGTCACACGATTCCAACGGCCGCCGATGGCGTTCCGGTTACGGTAGTGCCGCAGCGCTTCGAGTGGCGGTGTTGCTGGTCAGCGGCGGGTGGTGAACCGGCCGTCGGGCAGTTTGCGGGGCCAGCCGCGATCAGCGAATTTGATCAGCTTGCTGCGCAGCGGTTCCAGCTTGGCCTTCACGCTTACTTCCACCCCCACGACCTCGCCGACCTCGCGGGCCATGACCGGTCCGGCGGCCTGTCGCACGGCGGCGATGATGCGCTGGTAGTCCCATGGCAGGGCATTCCCCTCCACGCCCGGCTCGCGATGCGGGACTAGTACTCCAGCAGTACTTCGTGGCTTGACCTGGGGAAACGTCGAGCGGTGGGAGTGTAGCGGGCAGGATGCCGTCACGGACGGGTTCTGCCCGAACACCCCTCGAAGGAGTGCCCACGACGGCAAGGTCGTCCCGGGCTCTGGGAAGCCTCGGGTTGTGATCACAGAACAGGCAGCCGAGACCTGGGACCGCGACCTGGACCACCTCTTCACCGCCATCGGGCACCGCTTCGGCCGTGTCGAACCCCGCCGCCGGATGCGGGACTACGTGCGCGCACTGCTCGCCCCGTTAGGCCGCAAAAACAGCTGGCAGCTCGCCGAACATGCAGGCCACGCCACCCCGGACGGACTGCAGCACCTGCTCTCCCGCGCCCGCTGGAACTCCGACGACGTCCGCGATGACCTGCAGACCTACGTCGCTGAACAACTCGGCCGCCCAGACGGGGTGCTGATCGTCGACGACAGCGGCTTCCTGAAGAAGGGCACCACCTCCGCCGGAGTCCAACGGCAGTACTCCGGCACCGCTGGCCGCACCGAGAACTGCCAGATCGGCGTCTTCGCCGCCTACGCCAGCACGGCCGGCCGCGCCCTGGTGGACCGGGAGCTCTACCTGCCCAAGTCCTGGACGGACGACCGTGACCGCTGCCGCGCCGCCAAGATCCCCGACGAGCGGGAGTTCGCCACCAAGAACACCCTCGCGGCAACGATCGTCCGCAGAGCTCTGGCCTCGCCGCTGCCGATCGCCTGGGTGACGGCGGACGCCGCCTACGGACAGGACAACCGATTC
>NZ_JBHVDD010000085.1:0-43537 GCF_042802995.1 Streptomyces sp. NPDC057438 | reverse complement strand
CGCTTCGCCCAGGCGAAGCGGGGCTCTCGTCATGCGGTGAGGGTGCCGTCACGGGGTGGCGCTGTCCGACCTGTGCAGCAGCCGGGTCAGCAGCAGGGCACCCCCCGCCGCCACGCCCACGGCCCCCACAACTCCCGCAGCCATGAAGCCTCCGTCGGAACGCCACGACAGCACCGACCACCGTGACTGCGCGGAGAACAGAGACCCCGTGCTCAGCCATGACCCGGTCGAGATCAGCGACAGGGAGGAGCCGATCGAGCCGACCGACAAGGCGCTCCCGATCGAGCCGATGGACAGCGCCGAGCCGACGGAGCCCACGGAGAGCACCGATCCGACCGACCCGATCGAGAGCACGGAGTTCCGGGACCACAGCGACAGCACCGATGGGGCGGAGCAGGCGGAGGTGGAGGAGGACGTGGAGGCGGAAGGAACCGAAGGTTCGGACAGCTTCGTCATGGGGCCATGCTGCCCCCTCACCCCCCGGAACAGAGCCCTCCCGCCCCGGCCGCGGCCGGAAGTCGTGCCGACGGCGTCCCCGCCGAACGTTCTCGGAGCGTCCCGCGTCTCAGTGGTGCCCGTCCCTCCAGGAGGCCACCACCATGCCGAAGCCCGCCATCCTACGAGCGCGCCACCGCGCCCTGACCGCCGCCGCGATGACCGGCGCGCTGCTGTCGACGCTCTCCGCATGCAGGGAGGAGCCGACGGAGGTGGCGACACCGGCGCCCTCCTGGAAGGAGCCGTCCGCCTACCGGTACACCCTCACGTCGAGCGAGGGTGAACGGTCGCTGATCGGCACGTTCGAGGTGACGGTCCGGGACGGAAAGGTCGTGAAGGCCACCGGACTCGACGACAGCGCCCGCCGGGCCGTGGACCGGAGCCTGTCCGAAGTACCCACCATCGCCGAGCTGTTGCAGCAGGCGGAGGCGGCACGGCGCGACGGCGCCGACGTGGTGGACGTCGACTACGCGAAGGACGGCCGTCCGACCGTCATCTCCATCGACCGGGACGAGGACGCGATCGACGACGAGGAGGCGTACACCCTCGGCGGCTACGAGGCGCTCGGCTGACTCAGGTCCCGGATCGTGCCGCCCACCTTGACCTTGAGCTTCTTGAGCACGGGCGGCTTGGCGGAGATGGCCCACTGCGGACCGACCAGGTACTTCCCGCCGTAGACGGAGGCCGACTCCAGCCACACCTCCTTCAGCTTCTCCTTGGGGAAGGTGGTGATGAGGTAGTCCCCCGCCGCGGTCTGGCAGACGCCCTCGCGCAGCTCCTCCGCCTCGGTCCGGATCTTCACCTCGCACCCCGTCAGCTCGGCGATCACCTCGACCTTGGCCGGCGCGACCGCCGCGGCGACCGGGCTGGCCTTCCCCTTCGCCTCGTCCCCATCACCACTGCACGCCGCCACCAGGGGCAGGACAACCAGGCCCGCGGCCAACGCGGCCCCACCACGCGACAGCTTCCTCACCATGCCCTGATCTCCGTCCGCGTTCCGTTCCCGAGTGCACTCGGGAACGGATACGTGCGGCGACGGGGGGATTGCTCAATCCGTGCGGCATGCCCCGTACATCTCAACAGCGCCCGTACCGGGCCCCCGGAGCCGCTGCGGCATCGGTGCAGCAGAGGTCAGCGCAGGGACCGCCGCTCGTCGACCCGGCGGGCCGGCACACCCGGGAACACGTCCGGCGTCGCAGAGCCGTACAGGATGTTGAACGTCTCCAGCCGATAGGACCAGCCCCCGTCGCAACGTCCGACGAGCCGGTAGTTGATCTGCCATTGCAGCCATTGGCCGAAAAGCAGCCGGACGGCGGGCGGGCGTCGATGGCGTGTGGGCATGGCAAACATGCTCACCTCTGGCGGCATCCGGGACGGGCCTCCGCGAGGCTGATGGGCTGCTCGCTGAACAACGACATCCATGGCCCCATCATCGAGCGAGGCGCCACCCCGCGGCCACAGAGTTGCGTGTCATGCCGGAACCGCGTGGACATCTCCGGTCACCCCCTGCGACCGGCACGGCAGCACGGTGCATGCCGGGCGCCATGACGAGCCCCGATGGCCCGTACATGAAGGTGCACTTCCGGCTGAGATCGAGGACGACTGGCTGCGCCGGCTCGGCTGAAGTCGCCGGGGCGCGCTCCCGGGTGAGGACCGTGTACCCCGGCCGTGCGGATGCAGGGGGTTCAAGGGCGTGTCACGCTTTTGGTAGCGCCGCGCCCGGAGCTCCCCCCTCGCACCCGTCAGCCGCAGTAGAGCGACGAAGACGAAAGGGAGTACGGCATGGGCGAGATCATGGTCAGTACGACCACCAGCGGTGCCCAGTTCCAACCGTCCGTCGACTCCGTCCTCGGTGCACAGTACGTGGCCATGTGGGCGGACGAGAGCAACGCCGGGATCAAGGGGCAGAACCTGGGCGTGACGGGCGCCAAAATCGGCGCGGAGTTCCAGGTCAGCAGCCCGTCGGCGGCGCCCGGCGGCAACACGAGCCGGCAGTGGCCGACGATCGAGTCCGCGGGGTTCTCGTCGTTCGCGGTGTGGAGGGAGGAGGCGTTCAACCCGCCGCCCGGCCCGCAGCTGAAGCTGCGGCGGTTCGTCAACGGGCAGCCGACGGGGGCGGAGGTCCAGGTCAACGGCTCCGAGATCGACCCGGCCACCCGGCCGTCCGTCACGAACATGATCGACGGCGGCTGCCTCGTCACCTGGGCGGGTTCCCGCGCGGACCAGCGGATCCGGGCCCAGCGGTTCACCTCCGAAGGCATCAAGGCCGGCCCCGAGTTCACGGTCAACACCACCGAGGGATTCCATGTGAACCCGGCCGTGACGGTGCTGGCGGACGGGAACTACGCCATCGCCTGGACCACCGACCCCTCGTCGATCGGCGGAGGCCGGCTCACCTTCCGGGTCTTCGACTTCGAAGGAGTCCCGCAAGGCGGCGAGGTCCAGCCCAACGCCTCGGGATTCAAGGGCGACAACGCGATCACGCTGCTCGACAACGGACGGTTCGTCGTTGCCCACATCGACGGCATCGGGCCCAGCGACATCGGCGTCCCGCAGACCACCGTGGAGGCCAGCGTCTACGACCCGAGCGGAGGGGGCGTCGAGGTCACCAGCGTGACCGCGGGGCAGCCGCGGGACTTCAACCGCTCCAGCCCGGCCCTCACCGCATTGCCGGGCGGCCGTTTCCTCCTCGCCTGGGTGGAGAAGAGCGCGGCGACCTTCGACACCGTTCCCACCGTCATGGCGAAGATGTGTTCCGACACCGCGCTCTCGCTCAGCGACAAGGTCCAGGTCAGTACGGCGACGGCCGGTGACCGCTTCCAGCTCTGCGCCGCGGCCGCCTTCGGCGACGGAGCGGAATCCGTCTTCCTGGCGTGGGCGGACGACGGCGGCACGTCGGACTTCGCCGTGCGGGGACGGGCGTTCAGCGTCACGTCCACCGGGCAGTTGGTGGCGGCGTAGCCGCGGTCGGGGCCGGCAGGGTCGGCGGGAGCCGAGGCAGCAGGCGGGTCGCGTGGCGGGCAGCCTGCGGCCATGCTGCTTCCCGCACCGGCCGTCGCGGCCACCGCGCTGATCGAGGTCGTCAGGACCTCCGGGCTTCCCCGCACGCGGAACTCCCCGTACCCCGGTGAGGTGGTCGCCCACTGGGCCGGGGCCGCGAGGGCGGCACCTCCACGTACCGCACCGTGAAGACGGTCACCAGCGGCAGCGGTGGCGCGCTCACGGCCACGGTCAGGGCCGGCGCCGACGGCCACTGGCGCTGGTCCTTCGCCGGCAACGCGTCCACCTCGACGGCCAAGACCGCCGGAGTCCACGGCGACGTGCGCTGAGCCAGGGGTACGGAAGGACAGGGCGCCCGGCCCTCGGAAGAGGGACGGGCGCCACAGGTCATGCGTTCAGACGTTCACGCGTCGCGTCACATCGCGTCACGAAGCCGTGCGGTTCGTGCCCTTGCGTCGCGTCACCACGAAGATGGCGCCGCCCGCGGCGACGAGGCCCGCCGCGCCGATGGCGATCGGGATGGCGTTGCCGCCGCCCGTCTCGGCGAGGTCGCCGGGGCCACCGCCGTTGGGGGTGGGGGCCGCCGGGGCGGAGTCGGAGGGAGAGGGCTCGGTCTTCGGGGTGTCATCGGCCGGAGGCTTCTCGTCGGCCGGGGGCTTCTCGTCGGCGGGCGGCTTCTCGCCGGCCGGCGGCTGCTCCTCGGCGGGCGGCTGCTCCTCGGCCGGCGGCTTCTCGCCGGCCGGGGGCTGCTCCTCGGCCGGGGGGTTCTCCTCGCCCGGCGGCTGCTCCGTCGTGCAGTCCTTCGTGCCGCCGTTCCAGGCCGCGATCAGCTTGTCCTTGATGACCGGGCGGTCGGGACCCTTGGGCACGTCGCCGTGCTCGAAGCCGTCGTTCGCGTCGAACTTGCCGTCGAACTTCACCTTGCCCCGGTACAGGTCCACCTGCCCGAAGCAGCCCGCGTCGGGGACCGCGATGTCCAGGGAGTCCGTCCCGCCCTGCTTGACCGTCACCGTGTCGAAGTCGACGAGGACCTGCTCGCCGGAGGTGGCGAAGGTCGGGCCGTGGGCGAGGTAGGACGCGAGGGAGACCGTGCAGGTCGTGGCGTCGGAGGCGGCGCGGACCTTGATGTGGACCTTGCCGTCCTCGGTGGGCTTGAGGTTCTGCTCGTCGAGCTTGACCCAGTCGGCGAACTTCACGCCGTCCAGCGAGAACTCGCAGCGGTCGGTCTCGGTGGCGGTGCCCGCGCCCTGGCCGGGGGCGTAGCTGTTCTTGCCCCAGCCCTCGCCGCCGGGCGTGTCGGTGGCGAAGGCCGGACCCGACACGGCCGCGCTCAGCGCGAGAGCCGCGATACCCGTTCCCACCAGGCGGCGCATGATGACACGTCTCACTATGGACATGCAGATCCCATTCTCGAACTCGGAACGTACGAGACCCGACCCGGGGCGCGTACGACAGGACGGCAGCACGACGTCATGCCGGTCCGGACCGCGCCAGGGTGTGAGTGGTTGAAGAAATCACCGGGCCCAGGGGTCACTTGGGCCACAGAGTCTGCACATCGTTTACCAAGGGGTAGGGGCTGTCAACCTCGGGAAACGACGCTCCGGCACCCGGCTCGGCCCACCCCTCGTACAGGGCCGCCCCCTCCGCGCCGCACATTTGGGACACAAAGGGAATCAGCCCCTCCGAGTTCCCACGAGGGCTTCACGGGCACCCCAACAGCGGGTCGCGGAACCGTAAAGGGCTCGCCAACTCCTCGGCTCACGCGGGTGAGTTGATATGGGACGGATTTGACAATCCCGCCCCCCGCTCCGACTCTTCGTTCATGACATCCATTTTCATTATCGGCGTCAACGGTGCCGCCGAGGGCGAGCGGGGTGACGGTCCATGCGCGTGGCCTTCGTAGGCAAGGGCGGCAGCGGCAAGACGACGCTCTCTGCGCTCTTCGCCCGGCATCTCGCGCGCTCGGGCGCACCGCTCGTGGCGATCGACGGTGACATCAACCAGCATCTCGCGCACGCGCTCGGCCTCGACGAGGACGACGACTTCGGCGCGCCGGCGCTCAGTTCGCGCACCGGCGAGATCAAGGACCATCTGCGCGGCACGAACCCGCGGATCGTCTCGCGCGAGGCCATGGTGAAGACGACCCCGCCGGGCCGGGGTTCACGGCTGCTGCGGCTGCTCGGGGACGACGAGGTCCACGGCCGGCACGTCGCCCGCGTGGACGGTGTGCCGCTCATGGTCACCGGCGCCTTCGACGAGAGCGACCTCGGCGTGGCCTGCTACCACTCGAAGCTGGGCGCGGTGGAGCTGTATCTCAACCACCTCGTCGACGGCCCCGGCGAGTACGTCGTCGTCGACATGACCGCCGGCGCGGACGCCTTCGCCTCCGGCCTCTTCACCCGGTTCGACATGACCTTCCTGGTCGTCGAGCCGACCCGCAAGAGCGTGTCGGTGTACCGGCAGTACCGGGAGCACGCCGCCGAGTTCGGCATCCCGATCGCCGTCGTCGGCAACAAGGTCACCGGCGAGGACGACCTGCTCTTCCTCAAGGAGCACGTCGGTGACGACCTGTTGGCCTACTGCGTGCAGTCGTCGTACGTCCGCGCGCAGGAACAGGGGCGGCCCCAGGGCGAGCTGGAGGCGCACAACCTGCACACCCTGACGCAGCTGAAGGCCGCCGTCGACGCCCGCACGAAGGACTGGGCCACCTTCCAGCGCCACGCCGTCGAGTTCCACCTCCGCAACGCCGCCGCCTGGGCCAACGATGCCACCGGGCACGACCTGGCCGCCCAGGTGGACCCCGAATTCCGGCACGGTCCGCAGCCGCCGGCCGCCGCCGGATCCGACGCCCCCTCCTCCGTCTCCGTCTCCCTCTGACCAGAACAGGAACACCCATGTCGCTCGACGTCTCCCCGCAGTTGCTCGCCGATGCCGAGAAGGGCGAGGTGCGGGAGGAGGAGTTCGTGGAGACGGTCCGTACGTCGCTGCCGTACGCGTACGACCTGATCGCCTCCCTCGTCGGTGAACTGAGCGCCGGCCAGGCCGAGTTCGCCGACAACCAGACCCCGCCGCCCTCGGAGCGGGAGCGGGGGCAGCTGCTGCGGGCACTGTCCAGCGACGCGATCCGGGGGAGCCTGGAGCGGCACTTCGGGGTGGCGCTCGCCTTCCAGAACTGTCACCGGGTGGCGGTCTTCCCGGCCGGGGCGCGCGGCGGTGCGACCTATCTCCGCTTCACCTCGCCGCGGTCGCAGATCCTGAACCAGTCGCCGGAGTTCCGCGACTGCTGACGCCTTGGCCCAGCCCCGGGCCCGGCCGCAGGTCCGTGACCTCTCCACCGGCCTGGTCCGCCCTCCACCGCCCCCTCCGCACCCCTCCCGCGGAGGGGGCGGTCGTTTCGACACGCCGGAGCTTGGGGGGCGTACGGGGGCGCACTACCGGCGTACGGCTGCATGGGTGACGGGGGGTGGGGGCGTCCGCGTGTGCGGCTCGGGGGTGTGCGGGCGGGCGGCTTCGTCCCGATCACGCCCGATCCGGCACGATCCCGCCCGGGCCTGGGGGGCTCGTGCGCGGCGGTCGGGTGCCCGATGGGTGCTGTCGGCGCGCCCGGCCCGTGCGCCGCGGCGTGCGACCGCGCGATTTGCGCCGTCACGAGTTGGCCCACCTGCGATCACACAAGGTGAATAATGAGACCTGAGGGCGTCTCAGCGACAGAGAGGGTCGCCGTGGGGACCGACAGGGACAGTGCCGTTTCCCGTCAGCGCTTCGACGTGGCGGATGCCGCGCCGTTGTTGATCGACGCGGACGGGTTCGTGACGAGCTGGACCCGGGACGCGGAGCTGATCTTCGGCTATCCGGCGGCCGAGATCCTCGGCCGCAGCGTCCGTACGCTCCTGCTCGACGAGGACGGCGAACGCATCGGCCTCCTGGCCGAAACGCATCGCGCCCTCGGCGGCTGGTCCGGCATCCTCACCGCCCGCCACCGCGACGGTCACCACATCAGGGTGATGGTCCGTGTCGTCCCCACCCGCGAGGCGATGTCGACGGATCGGTCGGCGGGTCACACGGGTGGCTCAGCGCCGGTGGGTGACTCGGGGGCAATGAGTCGTCCGGGCTCGGTGCGTGACTCGGGAGCGCTGAGCGGTCCGGGCTCGGTGCGTTCCTCGCGCCCGGCGGGCGGCTCGGTCCCGGCGGGCTCCACCGATGCGCCGGGCTTCGGGCCTGGTGGGACGCCTGCTGCGGCCGGCTCGGGCGGTTCGGTCGCCCTGCCCGCCACGGCCCGTGTCGCCGGTCGAACCGGCACGACCGAGGCAGTCCGCCCGGCCGGCCCCACCGGACCTGCCGGCCCCACCGAGCCCGCCGGGTCCGTCGAGCCCGCCCGATCGAGCGGGGCTTCCACGGCGACCGGCGGTGCAGTCCTCCCGCCGGGCGCGGTGTCCGCGACCGGACCAGCCGGCCCCACCGGTCCGGCCTCCCCGCCCGGTACCACCGCCTCCCCCTCCGCCGACTCGCCACCGGCCCCCACCGGCTGGCCCGCACCGCGCCCCGGCTACCCCTACATGGACCGGTCCGCCGGAGCTTCTCCTTCCCAGGGCCCACCGCTGTCCCCCGCGGGGTCCGCCGCACCCACCCCGTCCCCGGCCGTACCGCCGTCCCCCTCCGGGTCCGCCACACCGACACCATCCGGGGCCGTACCGTCGTCTCCGCCCCGTCCGGCCGGACCCTCTCCTTCCCAGGCCGTAGCGCCGGCCCCGTCCCAGGCAGCACCACCGTCTCCCCCCGTCCGGGAGGCGGGGGGCGGAGCGCCGGCCCGGCAGGGCCCGACCTCGCCCAAGCCCGCCCCGCCCCGGGCCGTGTCGTCCCGGGCCGTGTCCCCCTGGGCCGAGTCGTCCCGGGCCGCCGGTTCGCCGGCGCCGCAGACGGCAGCTGGTTCGGCAGTGCCGCAGACGGCACCCGGGGCCGGACGCGCGCCCTCCAGGGGGCCCGGCACCTGGCCGGCCGCTCAGGGCCCCGGCAGGCCGGCGGTCCGGCAGAGCGTGTCAGCCCCCGGCTCCGCGCCCCCGTCCCCGTCCGCCCGTCTGCCCTTCCCCCCGTCCGCCGCCCCCTCCGCCCCCGACCCGCTGAAGGCGGCCCACTGGGTGGCCCTCGTCTCCGATGCCACGCAGGCCCCCGGCTGGGACATGAGCCGGACCGTGCTGGAGCGGATGACCGCGTGGTCGCCCGTCGGCATAGCGATCGTGGACACGGAGCTGCGGTTCGTGTGGTCGAACGCGGCCTTGGAGCGGTTCGGCGGTGGCCGGGCGCACGAACGGGTGGGGCTGCGGCTCGCCGAGGTGCAGCCGGGCCTCGACGCCGAGCGCATCGAGACGCAGATGCGGCTGGTGCTGGAGACGGGCGTCCCGGTGCTCGACTACGAGCACGTGGGGCGGTTGCGGTCGTCACCGCACCGCGAGACCGCGCACGCCATGTCGTTCACCCGGCTGGAGGACGACCACGGGCGGCCGATCGGCGTGTACTACACGGTGGTCGACGTGTCGGAGCAGCACCGCGCCCGCATCCGGCTGGCCCTGCTCGACCGGGCCGGTGACCAGATCGGCCGGACCCTCGACGTGGTCCGGACCGCGCAGGAACTGGCGGACGTGGTCGTGCCGACGCTCGCCGACTTCGTGACCGTGGACCTGCTCGACTCGGTGCTGCGGGGTGCCGAACCGGGCCCCCTCGACGACGACTCCGTCCCGCTGCGGCGGGTCGCCCAGCAGTCCGTGCACGACGGGGTGCCGGAGGCCGACCTGGAGGTCGGCGCGTTCGCCTCGTACGCGGCCGGCTCGCCGCCGGTGCGGGTGCTGGTCGAGGGCCGGTCGTGGTCGGAGCCGCGGCTCGACCCGCTGTCGGCGGAGTGGGCCAGGGCCGTACCGGGGGGCCGGGCGCTGCCCGTGGAGGCGCTCCGGCTGCACAGTGTGATGATCGTGCCGGTGCGGGCGCGCGGTATCACGCTCGGCATCACCACGTTCTTCCGGCGCGACCGGCTGGACCCCTTCGACGCGGTCGATCTGGGCCTCGCCGAGGAGCTGGTCGGCCGGGCCGCCGTCTGTGTCGACAACGCCCGCCGGTACACGCGCGAGCGCGACGCCGCCCTCGTCCTCCAGCGCAGCCTGCTGCCGCGCCGGCTGCCCGAGCAGGACGCGGCCGAGGTCGCCGCCCGCTACCGGCCCGCCGACGAACTCACCGGCCTCGGCGGCGACTGGTACGACGTCATCCCGCTCTCCGGCGCCCGTGTCG
The DNA here is from genome assembly GCF_042802995.1 of Streptomyces sp. NPDC057438. Classification (NCBI taxonomy): domain Bacteria; kingdom Bacillati; phylum Actinomycetota; class Actinomycetes; order Kitasatosporales; family Streptomycetaceae; genus Streptomyces; species Streptomyces sp. NPDC057438. Next base: position 33,766 of record NZ_JBHVDD010000085.1, on the reverse strand, counting down.
CCCTGGTCATCGGCGAGGTCGCGGGCCACGGCATCGACGGCGCCGCCGCCATGGGCCGCCTCCGGACGGCCGTACGCACCCTCGCCGACCTCGATCTGCCGCCGGACGAGGTGCTCGCCCACCTCGACGACATGGTGGCCAAGTCGGCACGGCAGGAGGGTGCCGAACCGGGCGGGGGCAGCGGCCAGACGGTCGGGGCCCGCTGTCTGTACGTCGTCCACGACCCGGTGTCGGGCGCCTGCGCCATGGCCGCCGCCGGACACTCGGCCCCGGCCCTGGTCGCTCCCGACGGCACGGTCACCTTCCCCGCACTGCCCCAGGGGCCGGCGCTCGGCGTCGACCAGCGGCCCTTCGAGGCGCTGGAGCTGGACCTCCCCGAAGGCACCGTCATCGCCCTGCACACCGACGGGCTGCTCGCCGGGTCCTCCCGCGAGGCGCTGTGCCGGGCGCTGGCCCGGCCCGAGCCCTCCCTCGAACGGCACGCCCAGCGCGTCCTCGACGCCCTCGCCCCGGCCCGCCCCACCGACGACGTCGCCCTCCTCCTGGCCCGCACCCGGCGGCTGCCCGCGCACCGGGTCGCCTCCTGGGAGCTCCCGGCCGACCCGGCGCTCGTCGCGGAGGCCCGCAAGAAGGCCGCGCGGCAGCTCGGGGTGTGGGGGCTGGACGAGCTGGCGTTCACCACCGAACTGGTCGTCAGCGAACTGGTCACCAACGCCATCCGGCACGCCGACGGGCCCATCCGGCTCCGGCTCGTCCTCGAACGCACCCTCATCTGCGAGGTGTTCGACGGCGGCGCCACCGCGCCCCATCTGCGCCACCCGCGCACCACCGACGAGGGCGGGCGCGGCCTGTTCCTCATCTCCCAGTTCACCCAGCGCTGGGGCACCCGCTTCCTGCCCGAGGGCAAGGTGATCTGGGCGGAACAGTCACTGACCGACCCGCTCACGGATCCTCCGGCCTGACCTGCTCCGCGCCTACCCCCATTCCCCGCGGTACGCCATGCGGGGACGCCGTCACTGGTCCGGCCGGGTGAAAACCGCCCGGCCGCCGTCCGCTCCCCCACACCTCCGCCTCCCCTGAATCTCCACATTCCCGGCATCACGCCGCCGTCCCCCTCTCCGCCCGTGCCCCGTTCGGCCTGATTAGTGGCGCTTGGCACTTCATATGAATGCAGGCGTCGGCTTCGGGCACCGGGTTCCGTCGCCTCGGCAGGACATCAGGAGAAGAGGGACGTGGCGTGAAGCGAAGAACTCCGGGGGGCGTGGGTCTGGTCCTGGCCGTCTCGGCGGCGCTGGTGCTCGGGCCGGCCGGCGAGGCGGTCCCGGCCGGTCCCGGCGCCAGGGGCGCGGTGGACGGCCGGACACCCGGCGACGGCAACGTGACCGTGCGCGTCGTCAACGAGGTGGACGCCGACGGGACGTACGACAACGGTCTGGAGAAGGGCCGCGAGGGGGTGCGGGTCACCCTGACCGACGACCGGGGGACGGCGGTGACCCGGACCACCAACTCCTACGGCATCGCCTGGTTCCAGCCGTCGGCCACCCCCCTGCTCGGCGGCAGGTACCGGGTGCAGGCCCACAACCCCGACCCCCGCACCCTGCAGCCGGCGATCGCGGGACTCGGTGACGGCCCGAACGTCATCCGCAGCGGCGTCGGCTTCGTGGACGTCTCCCGAAGCCGCAACGTGACGTACACGACCGGCTTCTGGGAGCCCGGGGTCTACTGCCAGGAGAACCCCGACCTGGTGACCTGCAACCTGACCAAGGGCGACGCCCCCGACACCCACCCGGGCCTGGTGCGGTTCACCGGGAACTTCTCCGCCACCCACCCGGGCGGCACGGTCGAGCGGCTGACCAGCACCACGCAGCAGGGTGCCGTGTTCGGCATCGGCAACGACCGGACCGGCAACACGTATCTGGGCACACTGGTCAAGCGGCACGCGGCGTACGGACCGGCGGGCGCGACCAACACGATCTACCGCCGCAACAGCGCCTCCGGGGTGAGCACCTTCGTCACCCTGCCGGGCCTGCTGACCGAGCACGACGAGTCCGACAACTGGCTCCGGGACAACCCGCTCTACAGCCGGGTCGGCCGGGAGGGCATCGGTGACGTGGACGTCTCCGGCGACGGCCGGACCCTCTACGCGGTCAGCCTCAACGACTCCCGGCTGTACGCCGTGCCGATTCGCGGCAGCGGCGACCAGGTCTATCCGGGCACCTACCGCTCGCACGTCATCCCCGAGCCGGAGGACTGCGCCGGCCGCTGGCACCCGTACGGCATCGGCGTACGCGGCGGCCGGGTGCTCGTCGGCGGGGTGTGCGGCGCGGAGAACACGGTCACGCGCGGCGCCCCGTGGGGTGACCCGTCCGAGGTCACCGCGCACGTCTACGAGTTCCGCCAGAACTCGTTCCGCCACCTGTTCCACACGGCGATGAACTACCCGCGCGGCTGCGCGTACCGGTTCACCGGACTGCCCGCGAGCATCGCCCGCTGCACCAAGCCCTCCGCCGTCGGCCGGCCGCTGAGCGCCATGTGGGAGGCGTGGAACCAGCGCGTCCCCGTGCCCGGACACCTCTCCTTCGTCTCCGCGCCGCAGCCGATCCTGTCCAACATCGAGATCGCCGACAACGGTGACCTGGTGCTGGGCTTCCGCGACCGCTTCGCCGACATGCAGGGGACGGCGACGTACCCCTTCAACGCCCAGAACAGGGGCCTGGTCAGGGCTGTCGCCGCCGGTGACGTGCTGCGCGTGTGCGCCTCCGGTACGACGTACACGCTGGAGAACAACGCCCGGTGCGACGCGCTCTACGGGGCGCGGCCCAACAACGACGAGGGGCCGGGCCACGGCGAGTTCTACGACGACTCGACCGGCCTCACGGACGCCCACGAGGACCAGGTCACCCAGGGCGGCACGGCGCTGCAGCCGTTCCGCAACAGGCTGTGGAGCACGGTCTACGACCCGTTCGACAACCACCCCTGGGAGCAGGGCGTCCGCCGCTGGAACACCGGCAAGGGCCGGACCGAGGGCAACCTCACGGTCCAGAACACCTGGAGCGCGGACGCCGGGCAGCGCGCCCTGTTCTTCGGCAAGGGCAACGGCCTCGCCGACCTGGAGATGGTCTGCGACCGGGCGCCCGTCCAGGTCGGCAACCGGGTCTGGTACGACGTCAACGGCAACGGGATCCAGGACCCCTCCGAACCGCCGGTCAGGAACGTGAAGGTGACGCTCGACCCGCAGTCGCCCGGCCCCGATCTCACGGCCCGCACGGACGCGAACGGCGAGTACTACATCGGCAGCGGCCAGGGCCTGCGGCCCAACACCACCTACCGGGTCTCCTTCGACCACCGCGGTGTCGACACCTCCGCCCTGCCGGGGCGGCCGCGCCTGTCCTCCCTCAAGTGGACGGTGAAGGGCGCCGGTTCGAACCGCGCGGTCGACTCCGACGCCGACGCGTACGGCCGGACCACGGTCCGTGTCGGCGACCCCGGCCATGTGAACCACACGGTGGACGCCGGTCTCACCAAGTCGGTGCGGCTGACGCTCATGAAGCTGGACAGGAAGACCGACAAGCCGTTGGCCGGCGCGGTGTTCGAGCTGTGGCAGGACACCAACGGCGTCCGCGGCCTGCAGCGCAGGGGTATGCGCAAGGACCGCTTCGTCAACGACTGCGCCAGCTCCCGCACCGGTCACTGCTCGTTCGGCTCGCTGCTGCCCGGCACGTACTACCTGGTCGAGACCGACGTCCCCGAGGGCTACCTCAAGCCGAAGCAGCCGGTCACCGGGCCGTACCTCCTGACCCCCGCGAACGCCTCGTCCGGCAGCGGACTGCTGGTGAAGCTGCGCAACCAGCGGGGAGAGGCGTGCAAGGGCAAGAAGTGCTGACGGGCCGACGGCCCCACGGACCGGGACGGCTGACGGCTGACGGCTGACGGCTGACCCGAGCGCTCGCGGCACGAGACGGGCCGCCCACCGGCAGAGACCCCCGGTGGGCGGCCCGAGGCCGGTTCCCGTTCGGCCCAGCAGGACGTCTCCGGAGCGCGCGGAATGCCGTATCTCTGGGAGGGGGTTCGGCGAGCGAGTGTGTGAGTACCGGAGGCCGCGTTGACGACCCGACGAAGGACACGCAAGACCCGGATACGTACGGTCGCGGCGGTGACCTCCGCCCTGCTGGGCTGGACGGCGGTCCCCACCGTCGCGGCGGCGCCCGCGCCGGAGTGCGCCACGCGCACCGGCCCCTACCAGTGGGACCTGGAACGCCATCTCGGGCTGCCCGCCGACGGCCGGCAGTCCCCCGCCGACTGTGTGGCGATCCGCGCGTTCCAGCAACGCACGGGGGTACGGCCGGCCGACGGCTACGCGGGCCTCGCCACCTACCGCACGATGCTGGTCGTCCAGGCCCGTCGAGACCCCAACGCGGCCGGCAAGTGCCCCGTGCGGACGTACCAGGTGACGTGTGTGGACCTCGACCGACAGCTGATGTGGGTGCAGGAGGACGAGCGGGTGATCTACGCGCCGGTGCCCGTGCGCACCGGCAGGGACGGCCAGGAGACCCGCACCGGCTGGCACACGGTCTACTGGAAGAACCGCGACCACCGCTCTGACCTGTACAACGACGCCCCCATGCCGTTCGCCCAGTTCTTCAACAACGGCCAGGCCTTCCACGGCGTCCTCGACGACCTCTTCCGGGGCGGTTCCCACGGCTGTGTGAACCTGCGCTACGCGGACGCCGAACGGCTCTGGAACATCATGCACGAGGACGACGCGGTGTACGTGTGGGGCGTGAAACCGGGCACGGGGCGGTCGTTGCGGCCGTCGGCCGACAGGGTCGAACAGGGCGTCGAGCAGGGCTGAACGGGGCTGACCAGCCGTCGCCCACGCCCACCCCGTACGATCCCGGCATGTCCCGCCGCACCCGGATCGCCGTGCTGACCGTCGGCACCCTCGCCCTCGTCCTCACCGTCGCGGTCACGGTGCACCTGCTGAGCGCCCCCACGTTCACCTTCGCCGCCGCCCCGCTGGCCGGTGATCCCGCCTGCGCCCGGGTCGGCGAGCGGTACCCCGACCGGCTGGCCGGACTGGAGCGGTCGGACACCACGACGCAGGGCGCGGCGGTCTGGGGGGACGGAGCCGTCGTCGCGCGCTGCGGCTTCCCCCGGCTCGAGGCCACCGACGACGCGTGCGCCCAGGTCGACGGTGTGGACTGGGCATGGCGTACGAGCCGGGACGACGACGGTCGGGAAGTGCTGGTGACCTACGGCCGTGAGCCGTCCGTCGAGGTGCAGCTCACCGTCGGCGAGGCGGCCCCCGACTCCGTCCTCGTGGGCCTCTCCCCCGTCGTGAGACATCTCAGGCAGGACAACGAGTGCCTCGCTCCCTCCGATGTCACGGCTCCCACGACACCGTCGCAACACACCCACTGAGGGAGCTGGAGTACCCGATGACGACGAGGAAGACGGTCCTGTCGGCGGTCCTGTGCACGATCGTGGTCGCGCTGTCCGGCTGCTCGACGAGCGAACCGCTGGTGCTCGACACGGACGCGGCGCAGTCGGGCCGGTCCCGGCCGTTCGAGCGCGTTCCGGTGGCCGAGCGCGCGGACGCTCCCGCGTTCTCCGGCCGTACGGTCGACGGGGACCCGGTCCGTCTCTCCGACTACCGGGGCAAGGTCGTCGTCGTGAACGCCTGGGCCACCTGGTGCGGTCCCTGCCGGGCCGAGTCGCCCGCGCTGGAGCGCACGTACCGGACGTTCAAGGATCGGGGCGTGCGGGTCCTGGGGGTCAGCACCGACGTCGAGCGGCAGAACGCGCGGGCCTTCCAGCGCGAGTTCGCCCTCTCCTACCCGAGTCTGCACGACCCGGGCGGCAAGCGGTTCCTGAAGCTGCCGCCCGGCTTGGTGAACCCGCAACTCCTGCCCTTCACCCTGTTCGTCGACCGGGAGGGCAGGATCGCGGGCGCCGTCCAGGCACCGCTGAACGAGAAGGAGTTGCGGGCGATTCTCACTCCGCTGCTGAAGGAGTCATGAGCTGACCTAGGAAGACTCCTCCTCGGACGGCGGTGCCTGTGTCCCGTCGTCCTGCGGGCTCTGCTCCGGGCTCGCCTTCGGGGTCTTCCCGGGGGTCTTCTTCGGGGTCTTCGCGCCGTTCCCCGGGTCCTGCCGTTCCTTCTCCAGGGCGGTCCGCAGCCGCTTCGCCCCCGCCAGGGCGGCGTCGCGGGTGGCGGTGTCGTCGATGCCGTAGAGGCCGCCGTGGGTGACGAGGGCGGCGGTGTCGCCGACGCGGACGGTCGCGAGGTCGAGGGTGAGGGCGCTGTCCTCGCCCTCGACGTCACCGCTGACGACCAGCCGCAGGCCCTGCCGGGCGTCGCCCAGGTCGCCGGGCAGATCGACGGGGGTGACCTCGGCGCCGTGCTCCCGGCCCTGGGCGCCGGTGATGGTGAACTCCCCGCAGTCGTCGACGAGCCGGCGGAGGTTGCCGAGCCGGGCGTCGACCTCGGCCCGGTCGTACGCGCCCACCTGGTAGCGCAGCTGGGCGCCGTACTCGTAGTCGTCGAAACCCGTGACGGCCGTCCCGCCCCGGGGTGTGCCGAGGACGTCCTCGGCGTACACCGCGTCGAGGAGTTCCTGGCACTCGGGGCGGTCGGTGCGGCCCTTGAGGAGGCCGTCCCGCCAGGTCGCCGCGCCCTGGGTACCGGCCCAGGCGTCACCGAGGTCGCCCTGGCGCAGCAGCGCGCTGCGGGCCCGGGCGTCGGTGAGGGCGGGGGCGGACGACGCGGAGGGCGAGGGGGAGGCCGTGTCGTCGACGGCCGCCTCGGGGAAGCCGCGCGGGTGCCCCGGATCGTCCACGAAGCAGCCCGCCGCGCCCGCGAGCATCCCGAGGACCACGACCCGGGCGAGAACACGGTACGGACGACGCATGGCGGAGCCTCCCGGGAGCACGATGTTTCCGCTCCCACGCCAACACCACCCGGGCCCGCCCACCAGCGCACGGGGGCGTACGGGTGAGCCCCTCCCCCGTACGGCTCCGCACCCGGACCCGTAGCGCCCGGGCCCTGAGGTCCTTCTGACGGTCCCTAGCCCCGTCCCTCGCCCGAGGAAGGGCTGGCGGACGGGGACGGGGTCGCCCGGGTGTCCCGGATGTCCCGGATGTCCACGACCGCGTCCTTGGGCAGGCGTTCGAACAGCCACCGGGCGTCGGCGGTGCGCAGGCCGATCCAGCCGTCGGTGGCGTCGTAGGCGCCGGGGGCCTTCTCGTTGTGGGCGATGCCGGCGATCCAGAGCGCCCACGTGCCCCCGGGCCGCGTCGGCGCCGGGCTCGTCCTCCCGCTCGCTTCGGTGCCGCCGCCGAAGTCGCCGGAGTCCCCCGCTCCCGTCGTGCCGCGCGCGTCGGGATCCTCGCCTCCGGCCGTGGCACCCTTCGCGACGGGCGCCAGCTCCAGGACCCAGTCCAGTTTCACCGTGTACGCGTCACCGAAGCCGACCGTCCCGCTGGAGTACCGCACGGTGTCTTCCTTGCGGGTGACGCGCATCAGGCCGGTCGGTGTCGGCGTGCCGTCCTTCCCGGCGGTGATGGGCAGTTCACGGCCGGCGTAGACGAGGACGTGACGGGAGAGGTCCACCGTGACGTCGGGGGCCGCCGTCGCGCTGGCCGAGGCGTCGGCGGCCGTGGCCGGGCGCCGCTCCGTGCCGTGGGAGGAGACGTTCAGGGTGAGGACGGCGGCCAGACCGGCCGCCGCGCAGCCGCCCGCGACGGCGGCGGACGTACGGCGCCGGCGGCGCCGGCGGCCCGCGGTGGCACGGACCTCGGCGCCGGAGCCGGGCGGCGGGACCTCGGCGGTCTCGGCCAGTTCGCGCAGCCGGACGGTGAGTTCATCGGACACGGCCGTCCTCCTTCTCACCCTCGCCGGGGGCCAGTTCGCGTGCCAGCGCCGCCCGGCCTCGGGACAGCCGGGCCTTGACCGTGCCCACGGGGGCGCCCGTCTCGGAGGCTACCTCTTCCACACTCAAGTCGCACAGATGGTGCAGAACCACCGCCATCCGCTGTGCCTCCGGGATCCTGCGCAACGCTTCGACCAGTACCGCGCGTTCGGGATCGGGTCCCGGCGCGTGCTCCGGGGGCGGAGTGCGGCGCACCAGCTCCAGCCAGCGGCGCGCCCGCCGCCACCGGCTCACCGCGAGCCGCATCGCCACGGTCCGGATCCACGCCTCGGGCGCCCCGTCGGCGAGGAAGTCCCGCCGTCGGTCCCAGGCCCGCACGAACGCCTCCTGCACCACGTCCTGCGCCTCTCCGTGGTCACCGGTGAAGGCGAAGATCTGGCCGGTCAGCCGGGGGAACGCGGTCGCGTAGAACGTGTCGAACTCTTCCTCGGTCATGCCCCCCGCCGTTTTTCCCGAAGTTCCTCGCAACGCCGTGCAACCCGGCCGCCCCCGCCGTGCGTACAGGTCCCGTACGTACGCCACACATCGAAACACATCGCGGAATCACACCGCGTAGGACATCTGGTCGTAAGACCACTGGGGGGACCATGACCACGGGGAACGGCGGCTCGGGGACGAGAGCCGCGGCAGGCGGGACCAAGGCGTCGAGGCGGGCCGGTCGTCTCGTCCACGCGCTCGCGGCGACGGCCGCGTGCGCGCTCGCGCTGACGCTCACGGGCTGTGCGGGCGTCGGCGAGGGGGTACGGGTCGAGGGGCCGAGCGCGATACCGAAGGCGAACGCCCGGGTGGACGCGGGGACCGGGACGGGGGGCGAGGGGAAGAACGGGACCGGGCGTGCGAAGCCGAGTCCCACCCCGCCGAGGGCGCTGGAGGGCGCGCGCGTGAACATCGCCGACGGGCAGACCGTGGGCGTCGGCATGCCGATATCCGTCACCTTCGACCGCCCGGTCGCTCCGGCCGAACGCGCCGAGGTGGAGAGGGAGTTGAAGGTCGGCACGGACAACGGCACCGAGGGGTCCTGGAGCTGGGTCAAGGACCACAACCTCGCCGACGGGCAGCGCGTCGACTACCGTCCCCGCGCCTACTGGAAGCCCGGTACGAAGGTGACCGTCGACGTGGGCGCGGGTCTCACCCGGCACTTCACGATCGGCCGCTCGCTCGTCGCCACGGTGGACGTGCGCAGCCACACCATGACCGTCGAGAAGGACGGCTCGACCGAGCGCATCCCGGTGACCGCGGGCGCGCCCGGCATGGACACGTGGAACGGCACGATGGTCGTCTCCGACAAGCAGCCCCGGGTGTTCATGGACTCCAGCACGGTCGGCTACGGCGACTCGTACGCGGGCTGGTACGCGAACGCGGTCCATCTCACCACCTCCGGCACCTATCTCCACGAGAACCCGAAGGCCAATACGTACGCGGGCCGCCAGAACGTCACCCACGGCTGTGTGGGTCTCGCGAACGACGGTACGGCGAAGCGGTTCTACGACCAGATCATCCCGGGTGACGTGGTGAAGGTGACCGGCTCGAAGGAGACCGTGGCCGTCGGGAACGGGTACGGCGACTGGAACCTGGGCTGGGCGAAGTGGAAGGAGGGCAGCGCGCTGAAGTGAGGTGATCCGCAGGGGGACGAAGCGGCGGGAGAAGCCGCGGAAAGAAATGTGTCGCCCGTGTCATCCGTCCCGTACGCCTCCCGGGTTTCAGGAGTGTCAGACCAACGCACCTGAACCAACACACCTTTGGGGGTCGTCCGTTCATGACCATGACACGGATGCACACACTCGTCGCCGTCGCAGCGCTGACCACGCTGCTGGCGGGGGCGTCGACGACGTCGTACGCCGCCTCGCGGGGGGAGGCGGCGCACGGCGCCGGTACGGCGGTGGCCGTGGCCGGGGCCGCGGCGGCCAGGAAGGCGCCGACTCCGCGCATCGTCGAACCCGGTGAGCACGTGGTCGCCGCGCCGGGCTTCGAGCTCTGGATGACGGCGGAGGGCAAGCACTGGCTGGAGCCGGACCTGCCGGACTTCCCGCAGTTCCGCAGCGTCGTCGACGGCAACGTCGACCTGTCCCGGCCGGGGGTGTCCCTCCACGCGTCCGCCTTCGAGGGGCGCTACTACCTCTCCGGCCTCTACTACGGGGGCAAGGGAACCGCCTCCCGCGTGACGGTCCGGACGAGCACGGGCCCGGTCCACGGCAAGCTGATCGAGCTCCCCGGGAAGCCGGGCTGGGGCGTCTGGTACGCCATCGCGGATCTGCCCACGGTGGACGACGGACAGGAGTTCCTGCGCGGGGTGACCGTCCACGACACCAAGGGCGGCGTCTACTCCCGGCTGCGACTGCGCTGACCGCCGTGTCCGCGCCGAAGTGACCGTGCGGGCGCGGGACTTGACCACCCCGCTCCCGCACGGCATGCTCCCCCGTTCCCGAGCCCCGAGGACCGTCGCCCGTGCCGCAGGAGAACCCCGGACCGGCGGAGGCCGCCGACTTCGCCGCGTACGCCACCGCCGCCTGGCCCCGTCTGGTGCGCACCGCGCACATGCTGACCGGAGACTTCCACGAGGCCGAGGATCTCGTGCAGACCACCCTGGCGAAGGTGTACGCCCGCTGGCGGCGCATACCGCGCGACGACGTCGACTTCTACGTACGGCGCTCACTGGTGAACAACAACATCAGCCGCGTACGGAAGAGACGCGTGGCCCATCTGCTGACGCCGTTCCTGCCCGAGCGGGTGCACGAGCGGCACGCCGGGCACGCCGAGTCGATCGCCCAACGGGCCGCCGTCACCCAGGCGCTGGCCGCGCTGTCGGCCCGGCAGCGGTCCGTGCTGGTGCTCCGCTTCTGGGAGGACCTCGGCGAGACCGAGATCGCGCAGCTGCTCGGCTGCTCGCTCGGCACGGTCAAGACCCACATCCGCCGGGGCCTGCAGGCCCTGCGCGCCCACCCCGAGTTCGCCGGCGCCGCCCACGCCGCCCCCTCGCCCGTCTCCGGAGCCCGCCCATGAACCAGCCCACCCCCGGGACCGGCCCGGACACCACCGCAGGACGAGGGACAGGGAAAGGAGGCGGAACGGACAGGGACACGGCCGAGGACGGAGCGTACGACGCCGGCACCGGTCGGTTGCTGCGCGAGGCCCTCGCCGACGCCGCGTACGACATCACCCCGCAGGCCGTGCCGCTGCGGGCGATCGAGCGCGACGGCCGGGCGGTCCGGCGGCGGCGGCGGGCGGCCGCGCTGAGCACGGGCTGCGCACTGCTGCTGCTCCCGTTCACCGTGGTGCTGGCGCTCCGGCCCGGCGGCCCGCCCGCCACGGTCCAGCCCATGGCCCCGCCGACGCCCGCCGCGAGCGCCTCGCCCACGCCCGACCGGATCTCCGGACCGTACGCCGGGCAGACGCGCGTCGTCGAGCCGGGCGAGCGCGTGGACGTCGGCAAGGGCACACAGATCTGGCTGACCGGCAAGGGCAAGCACGCGTACGAGCCGCTGCTGTCCCGCCTCGTCGAATTCCAGAACCTGCTCGACGAGGGGATCGACCGCAGCCGTCCGGGCGCCGAGATGCAGGAGGCGGTGTCGGGTACCGACTACGCCCTCCTGTCAGGCCTGTACTTCGGCATCCGGACCCCGGCGGCCGGCGTACGGCTCGAACTCCGCGACGGCCGGATCTTCAACGGCACGGTCCTGCGGCTGGCCGGACACGAGGACTGGGGGGCCTGGTACGTCCTCACGCACCGCGAGAAGGGGGGCTCGCACGCCGAACGCCTGCGGAGCCTCACCGAGAAGGTCACGGTGTACGACGAGAACGGCGCCGTCCTCGTGTCGCGGACCTTCGACGACTGAGCCCCGTCACAGAGGGGGCTGGGCGGGGGCCGGGCCGAGGGTGGTGGTGCCCGGGGCGGTGCGATGGCCGAGGCCGGTGCGGTAGGCGTCGAGGGCGGCCTCGACGCGGCCGGAACGGCGGTACAGGTCCCCGAGCAGACGGCACAGGTCGGCCAGGTCCCCCGCGGCGCCCGCGCGTTCCAGCAGGCTCAGCGCCCGTACGTAGTGCTCCTCGGCGGTGTCCGCGTTCCGGGCGTCCTCGGCGATGATGCCGAGGAGGCGGTGGGCGGCGGCGGAGTGCAGGGCGCCGCGTTCGGAGCTGAGGTCGCTGAGGACCTCGCGGAGCAGTTCGGCGGCCTCCTCGGACTTGCCGCGGCGGTGCAGGACGTCGGCGAGTTCGACGGCGACCTGGCTGGTGTAGAGGGCGGCGCGCTTGGCGGAGAGCATGCGGCGGGCCTCGCGCAGCTCGTCCTCGGCGCGGGCGTAGTCGCCGTTCTGGGCGTGGAGATAGCCCCGCATCCAGTGGCAGTTGGCCAGTTCGGTGCGGATCTGGAGCTGGCGGTACAGCTCGGAGGCCTTGGCGAGCGAGGCGTCGGCCTCGGCGATCCGGCCCTCGGCGATCATCGTGCGGGCGACCGAGCGGTGCATCCGGGCGACCAGGGCGGGGTCGCCGGAGCGCGGGGCGAGGGCGAGGGCCAGCTCGGCGGCCTGGGCGGCGCGGGCGTGGGCGCCCATGTCCATGTAGGGGGCGATGACGCCGGTGTAGAGGAGCAGTAAGGCGTCCGGGTCGTGCAGGCCGTTGCGGTTCAGCTCGTCGAGGGTGGACTCGTAGAGGTAGCAGGAGTAGCGCAGTTCACCGGCGAGGTAGTGGGCGGTGGCGCGGCCGCGCAGGGCGGGGACGCGGGCCGGCAGCGGGGCGTCGCCGAGGCGCTGCTCGACCTGCTCGAACCGCAGCCGGGCGGCCTCCAGGTCCCCGGTCTCCAGGGCGCATTCCCCGAGTCCGAGCAGCGCGTCGGCCTGCTCGGCGACCAGTCCGTACTCCTCCGCCTCCGCGAGGACGACCTCGAACTCCTCGGCCGCGGCCTCCGTGGCGCCGCCGGCGAGGGTGCGCTGGGCGCCGGTCAGACGCAGCCGCAGCTCGGTGGCGAAGCCGGCGGGGCGGCCGGTGGCCAGCTCCTCGTAGCCCACGCCCAGCCGTTCGGCGATGTGTCGCAGGGCCGGTTCGGAGGCCCGGACACGGCCCGCCTCCAGGGTCGAGATGTACGCCGGGGTGTACGCCGGTTCCGCCAACTGACGCTGTGTGAGGCCCTGTTCCGTCCGCAGTTGCTGCACTCTGCGCCCGATGACCTCGGGATCGTCACGCTCGGCTGTACCTGCCATGACGTAAGCATGCCAGTAGCCCCGCTTGCACCGGCCGCTTCACCGCAACTCGCGCCGCCGCTCAGAATTCGGCGGTGTCCAGCTCGAAGCCGAGGGGGCGGGCAGGGGGACGGCGAGTCCCATCCTGTGCCGGGCGCCCTTGGCGTACTCGTCGCCCGAGGGCTCCGAGTACACGACGACCTGCCCCTCCTCGCGGTCGATGAGGAGGTAGAGGGGGATGCCCGGCCCGGGCGTAGCCCCGGATCTTGCGCTCGCTGTCGTGCGCGGCCGTGCTCTCGGAGGTGACCTCGGCGACGAGGAGGACGGGGGAGGGGTCGTGCCACTCCTGCTCGTCGTGGAAACTGCCCTTCCGGAGCCACGACCAGGTCGGGAATCACATGGCCCGTACCGGATGCTCCCGGGACGCTCGGGCCGATGCCCGTGTAGCGCCCCAGCGCCTTGTCATGGTCACGAACCTGCCCGCTGAGTTCTGACACGAACTCCTCGTGCTCCCTAGTTGGCCGGAGGTGTCACGTGGATCTCCCCTTCGATCAGCTCCACGCGCCAGCCCTCGGGGGCCGCCGCACTGAACAACTCGAAGGCCTGCTCCACGCTTACGCCGCCCATGGCCAAGGGCTCCTCGTCCTCGCCGTCAGGGTCGTCATAGGGGCCCCAAATGTACTCGCCCTGGTATCCCGGCATGATGATCGGCTCCGCCGTCGGCACGACAGACCTCCGTTCGCTCGGCGCGACCTTCTCAGCCTGGGCGGGACGGGCGCGGTGAAGACGCCGTGCTTCACCCGAACGGGACGGGCCGGGCGCGCCGGCGGGGCCGGAGGTGAGGTGACCCGGCCGGAGCGGGGGTGAGGTGCCCCGGCCCGGGACAGGGGATCGCCGTCCGGGCCGGGGCGGGCGGTCAGTCGCCCAGGCTGGGCAGGAAGGAGACCATCCTGCTGCCGCTCCGGGCGATCAGTACGTCCCCGTAGAGCAGGGCCTGGGGCATGGCCCCGTGCTTGCCGGCGTCGACGTGACCGCGCCAGATCCGCTCGCCCGTGTCCGCGTCGAGGCCGGACAGATCGCCGTCCGGGCCGAGGAAGTACACGACGTTCCGGTGCGGCGACACCACCGGGTTCGCCAGGTCGGACCAGTTCGCCTCGCCGTCGGGCACCGTGATGCCGACCGGGGCGGTCCACAGAGTCTTTCCTGTCGTGAGCGAGTAGGAGGACGCCTGGCCCGCGCGGAACACGGAGATCAGACGGTCCCCGACGAGGGCCTTGGTGACCGGCGTCCCCTGGACCGGGTACGACAGCGGGGTCTGCCTGCCCGAGCTGTCGATGACCGTCAGCCTCTCGGTCCTCGCTTTCTGCTCCTCCTTCTCGAAGACCACGCTCGTCCGCTCCGGCATCCTGGTCAGGACGATCCGGTCCCCCCAGGTCCCGACGATCTGCTGCCTGCCGGGGAGGGACGTGACCTTGGTGGTCCGTCCGGTGGCCGGGTCGAGACGGAGGACCTCGGTCGGGCCGGGCTTCTTGGTCTCCGGCGAGCACAACAGGTAGGGGACGCCGCTCAGCGCCACCCGGTCGCACCAGATGCCCTTGCCCCAGCTGTGGCGCCACTTCACCTTGCCGGTCCGCGGATCGACGGCCGACAGCGTCCGGTCCCTCGGGGTGTTGGCCAGCACCGCGCCGTCGATGAGCAGGGCGGCCTGGTCGTCGCGGTTGTCGCTCGCCAGCTCCACCGACCACAGCACCTTGCCGCTGCCGGTGTCCACCGCCATCAGGTCGGTGCCGGGGGCGTAGTTCCCGTCCGGCCCCTTCTCGGCGGTGTGGGCGCGGTAGGCGTAGAGCACGCCGTCGCGCACGCCGACCGGTCGGCTGGACACGGACACGGGCCCGGAGCCGTCGCCGATCGCCTTGAGTGTCCACAGCCGTTCGCCGGTGTTCGCGTCGAACTTCACGGCGTCGTACGTGGACCCGGCGCAGTACAGCGCGGAGCCGTCCACCAGACAGCCCCGGTCGACGGCGCCCCGGGCATCGATCCGCCAGGGATGCCAGCCCTCCGGCGACTGCGCCGCCGGCCGCACCGGCCGGTCCTGATCGCTCCCCCGGCCGCCCCCGAAACCGAACACCGCTGCCACGGTGATCCCGGCCACGGCCGCCGCCGTCCCCGCCACCTGCGAGAAGCGGCGCCGGGCGCGCCGCCGCACCACCTTCTCGACCAGGTCGCCGGGCGCTCGTACGCGGTCCAGGTCGACGGCGTGCAGCGTCTCCCGGATCTTCCGCTCCACCTGCTCCGTCGTCATCCCTGGACCCCCTTCGGCGTGAGCTTGAGCTGCTGTGCCTGCTCCTCCACGGGCCCGGCGGGCCCCAGTTCGGGTACGAGGGCCCGGAGTTTGGCGAGCGACCGGTGTGCCGTGCTGCGCACGGTGCCGACCGGGCACCTCAGCAGCGCCGCGACCTCGGCCTCCGGCAGGTCCTCGAAGTAGCGCAGGACGACCACGGCCCGCTGGCGCTTCGTCAGCCGGCCGAGCGCAGCCCACAGCGCGATCCGCAGCTCGGACTCCGCCCCGGCGTCGGCGTCGGTGCACGACTCGGGGAGGACGGGCACCGTCGTCTCGGCGCGGTGGCCGCGCAGCCGCCAGCGGTTGACCTGCTGGCGGTACATGACCTGGCGCACATACGCCTCGGGCTGCTCGATGCTCGACCAGCGTCCGTAGACCTTCATCAACGCGATCTGCAGCAGATCCTCGGCTCCGTGCCGGTCCCCGCCCGTGAGCAGCACCGCGAGCCGCAGCAGCGCGGTGGAGCGCATCGCTACGAACTCCCGGAACTCGTCGTGACTCGACGCCTTCATCAACCCTCCCCGTTCTCGGCACCCCTCACGACGTGCTGAGCCGCGCACGACTATCCCTCTTCGGGGAGATTGTGCGTCCGCCCGGGGGACAGGGGTACGCGGCCGCCGAACGCACGGGTCCCCGCACCCCTGCCGAAGGGGTGCGGGGACCTGTGTGCGGAACCGGACGAGGCGCCGTCGGCGGTCAGACGTCGGCGGTCGGCCGGCTGGCCGGGACGCTCTCGCGGGCCGCCCGGTACTCCGCCACGCTCCCGCGCGCCCGCACGGTCTCCCTCTCCACCGTCGTCAGCGCCCGCTCCCACCGCTGCCGCATCGGCCCGATCAGGCCGCCGCCCACACCGACCACCAGGATCCCTGCGACCGTGGCGAGCGCGGCGTAGAGGACCGGGCGGGTGACGTCCTGGGCGATGCCGGCCTGACCGAGCGCCGCGATGACGCCGAGACCGACGACGCAGGCCCAGACCATGGTCGCGAGGGTCCGGCCGTAGGAGACGGAGGCGAGCGCGCCCCCGACGATGCCGCGCACCGCGTTGGCGATGGCCATCGCCACCACGACGAGCACGACGGCGACGAGCGCACGCGGCAGCCAGGCCACGATGCCGTTGATCATCGCGCTGACGGGGTTGGTGCCGAAGACCCCGAGCGCGAACTGCAGGGTGAGCAGCATCAGCGCGTAGTACACGATCCGGCGCAGGATGCCGGTCAGGTCGTAGGAGGAGTCCTGGAGCAGGCGGGACGTTCCGGCACGCTCCGAGAGGCGCTCGGAACCGGCCTTGCGCAGGAGGCGGTCGAGGACCCGGGCGATCAGTTTCGAGACGAACCAGCCGACGGCCAGGACGACGAGGAAGGCGGCGAGTTGCGGAACGAACTGCGCGACCTTGGACCAGGCGTCGTTCAGGCCCCGGGTGAAGTCGACGGACAGGTCGACGGACAGGCTGACCATGGGTGGTTCTTCCCTTCGCGGGTACGTCGGATACGTCCCCTCCCCTTGTGGATAGCAGTGGGCCGACCGGGTGACGGCGCAGTTCAGGGCCGTTCGGGTGACCGCGCGCGGGGTGCGCGGACGGCGCGTGCGCCGGAGTGGACGTCCGTTGCGTAAATGCGTTGAGTTCTCCACCACCCCCTGTGACCCTCTTGTCGGTGGCATGACTTAGTCTTCGCACACGCTTCACATGCGTCACACGTGCCGTACAGGCCGACCACGCCGGCCCCGCGCGACGACGCACCCACTTCTTCGTACCGGGGGGTTCGACACCGTGCGTATGCGCACTCTTCCGGCTGCCACCGCGCTGGCAGTCCTCTTCAGCTCCGCGGCGCTCACGGTCGCGCCGACGGCGTCCGCCGACAGCACGAAGATCCTGCCGGTCGCGTCGAGCGCCGACATCGTGGTGGACGGCGTCCACCAGCGGGTCTTCATCAGCGATCCGACGAACGGCAAGATCGTCGTCACCGACTACTACGGCATCGTCCGCAAGCAGTTCACGAACCTGCCGGGCGTCCAGGGCCTGGAGCTGTCCGCCGACTCCGGCACGCTGTACGGAGCCGTGCGCGACGCCGACACGATCGTGGCCGTCGACACGGCGACGGAGACCGAGTCCGCCCGCTACGCGGTGGGCGACGCCCCGGTGGGCGTGACCGTGGCCGGCGGCAAGGTCTGGTTCGGCTACGGAGCGGCCGGTGACGGCAACCTCGGCTCGCTGGACCTGTCCGGCGAGGAGCCCGTGGTCGCCCTCGACCAGGACACCACCCACCTCTGGTACTACGCGCCGATCCTGGACGCGGTCCCCGGCTCCGGCACCGTGGTGGCGGGCGAGCCCGGCGGCAGCAAGCTGGCCGTGTACGACGTCTCCTCGGGCACCGCCTCCCGTACGGCGGCCGTGGGCACCGGCGGCGGGAACATGGGCGACCTCGCCGTCACCCCGGACGGACAGCGCGTCGTCGTGGCCAGCGGCTCCCCGTACCACCACCAGGTCTTCAAGACCTCCGACCTGACGGCGGACGGCACCTACGCCAGCGACACCTACCCGAACTCGGTCGCCATCGCGCCCGACGGCACGGTCGCGGCGGGCATCGACGGCATCTACGAGCCCGACGTCTACATCTACGAGCCGGGCTCCACCACCTCGATCCGGGAGTACGACTTCCCGAACACCGGCGGCAGCAGCGGTGGCGACGAGCTGCCCGACTCCGGCCTGGCCTGGGCGCCGGACGGCTCCCGCCTGTTCGCGGTGACGTACAACGACGAGGGCGTGTACTCGCTGCGCACGCTGGACGCCCCCACCAAGGCGCTCACGACGCTCACCGTCAACGCCCCCGCCACGGCCACCCGTGCCAAGAAGCTCACGGTCAAGGGCAAGATCACCTCGAAGGCGGCGTTCCCGGCCGGGGTGAAGCTGGCGGTGACCCGTACCGACATGGAGTCCACGTCCGGCAAGGCCCTCGCCGCCGTGACCGTGGCCGCCGACGGCAGCTACAGCTTCTCCGACACCCCGCCGGCCGGCGGCAAGGTCAAGTACACCGTGAAGTACGCGGGGGACGCGGACCACACCGCCGCGTCCGCCTCCGACACCGTCGAGGTCTCGCGGGCGACGCCCACGCTGACGCTGGACAAGAACCGCAAGACCTACGCGTACGGCGCGGACGTGAAGTTCACCGCGCACCTCGGCACGACGTACAAGAACCGCAAGGTCGAGCTCTGGGCCGACCCGTACGGCTCCGACCGGCCGAACAAGCTGGTGAAGTCGGGGACGGTGAACGCGCGGGGGAACCTGTCGGCCACCGTCGACCTCAAGCGTGACACCAAGCTCTCGGTGAAGTTCGCGGGCGACGCGCGCTACAAGGCGAGGACGGTCACCAACACCGTCTACACCAAGGTCAAGATCTCGTCCTCGATCTCGGGCCACTACAAGACGCAGACGGCCTGGGGCCACAAGTACCACTACATCCGCAAGTCCAAGGACCCCGTCCTGAAGACCGTGATGACGTACTACCCGAACCGACAGCAGCGCCTCAAGCTGGAGTTCTACTACGACGGCGCCTGGCAGGACTGGGGTTCCGAGTACTTCGCGCTCGGCACCTCCGGCGGGTCGGACGTCACCCTCACCGGCACCCCGACCACGAACGTCCGCCTCCGCTTCCGCTCCGAGTACCACGACACGACCTCGGGCGACAACGTCAACACCACGACGTACGGGGCCTGGAAGTACTTCATCTTCACCAGCTAGACGCACCGCGCGGCCCCGCGCGGACACGGGCTGCGGCACAACGGCGAGCGCCGTCGGGCGGATCCACGGGTCCACCGGCGGCGCTCGCCGCTGTCACGGGCACGGCGGGCGGAGGGGGACGAAGGCGGGGAACGGGTCGTTCCGGATCAATCCGGAACCGCTCTCCGTTACCTGCCGGTACGTGTGACGATACGGACTCTGCCGAAACTTGAGATCTCAATTTGAGGTCACGGCCGTAAAGGAACAGGACATGACCACCCCTGTGCCCTCCGCCCCATCAGCAGTCCCACCAGCCACTTCCGCCGCACAGCCCCCGCCGACGGGTACCGCGGGACCCACCGGGCGCCTCCTCGTCGTGGACGACGAGGAGGGGATCAGGTCCATGCTGACCATGGCGCTGGAGTTCCTCGGCTACCAGGTGAGCGCCGCGGCGACCGGGCGTCAGGCACTGCAGGCCGTCACGCGTCACGACCCCGATCTGATCCTCCTCGACGTCAACCTCCCCGACCTGGGCGGCTTCGAGGTGTGCCGGACCCTGCGCGACCGGGGCAACGCGGTCCCGGTCCTGTTCCTCACCGGCCTCGGCGGTGTCGACGACCGGGTGCGCGGCCTGGACATGGGCGGCGACGACTTCGTCACCAAGCCGTTCGAGCTCAAGGAGGTCGCCGCCCGCGTCCGCGCCCTGCTGCGCCGGTCCGGCGGCGGCCGGCCCACCCCCGACCGCAACCGCCTGCGCGCCGGGGCGGTCCAGCTCGACGCCGACGCCCACCAGGTCTGGGCCGCCGACCGCCCCGTCGACCTGACCACCACCGAGTTCGCCCTGCTGCGCTACCTCATGGAGAACCCCGGACGCGTCCTGTCCCGGGGCCAGATCCAGGAACGCGTGTGGAACCACCGCGACGAGGGCTCCGGCGTCGTCGACACGTACATCTACTACCTGCGCCGCAAACTGGGCGAGCCGGGCCAGTCCCTGATACGGACGGTCAGGGGTGTGGGCTACCAACTGTGCACGAACTGAGAGAGGGAGCCTCCGGGGGAGGGGCGGGCGACGACGGCGGGGGCCACGGAAGGCTGGACGGCGTGAACGGGCTGGTCGGATGAGCGGGTTCACCGGACTGGGCGAGAACATCAGGGCGGCCGGGCTGCTCGCGCCGAGTGACACGTGCCTCCGGCCGCACCCCGGCCGTCCCCGGCCGCCCGTCGAACAGCCGATCCGTCCCCATCACGCGGGACGACGCACCGTCGGCTTCTGGCTGATCGCCACTCTCGCCACGCTGGGCGCGGTCGCCGCCCTCTCGGCCCACACCCTCGCCCAGCACCTCACCGCCCGCACCGACCAGGAGATCACGCGGGCCAGCGAACTCGGCGCTTTCGGCGGTCCGGTGGCGGGTTCGGGCGCGAGTCCGGGCGCGCAGGCGGCTCCGGTGCCGGGCCCGGGGGAGACGACCGCCCCGCTCCCGCCGTCCGCAGGGGTGCCGGCACCGGCATCCGGATCCGCGCCGGCGGCGTCGCCGGCCCTCGTACCGGCCCGGCCCCTCGGCAGGGACGACCTGGTCCTCGTCCTGGACGCCCAGGGCAGGGTCGTGGAACGCCACCCGGGGTCGAAGGGGCTCCCCGCCTTCCCGGCGCTCACGCCGGCCCGGCTGAGGACGTACGCGGCGCGGACCAACCCCTCGGCGTTCGGGGGGAGTTACCGGGCCCTGGTGGTGCGTGTGCCGGCGACGGACCGGAAGCACGACGGCGGCTACGTCGTGACGGCGCGGTCGACGGCGGAGGACCGGCGGGCGGTCGAACGCCTCCTCCGGGTCGAGACGGCCGCCGCGCTCCCCCTGCTCGCCACCGTCCTGCTGGGCGCGCGCCGGCTCGGCCGCCGTGAGGTCCGGGAGCGGGAGGACACCGAGCGGCGGCTGCGGGAGTTCATGGCGGCCGCCGGGCACGAACTGCGCAACCCGCTGACCACGATCTCCGGTTACGCCGAACTCGCCCGGGTCGGCGACCCCGCGTACGAACCCATGCGGCAGGAGGCGCTCGGCCGGATCGCCACCGAGGTCGGCCGGATGAGCACGCTCATCGACGAACTCGTGCTGCTGACCCGCCTCGACCTCGGCCAGCCCCTGCAACTGACCTGCGTGGACCTCGCCCAGCTGTGCCGCGACGCGGTCTCCGCCGCCCGCGACTGCCACCCCGGCCACCCCGTACGGCTGCTGCTCGCCCCCGGCGACCACACGGTCACCGGCGACCCGTTGCGGCTGCACCAGCTGGTCGCCAACCTGCTGGCCAACGCACGGGTCCACACGCCGCCGGGAACCACGACGACCCTGGGACTCGGCACGGAGGACGGCCACCGGGTGATCGAGATCCTGGACGACGGCCCCGGCATCCCGGACGAGCTGCGCGCCCGGCTGTTCGACCCCTTCGTGCGCGGTGAGGAGACCCGGGCCGCCGGCAGCGGGCTCGGCCTCAGCATCGTCACGGCGATCGCGACGGCCCACGGCGGGACGGTCACGCTGGAGCCGTCCCATCCGTCGCACCGGGGAGCGTGGTTCAGGGTGCTGATCCCGGCCTCGTCCTGAGCCACCCGTCGCCCCTCACCGGCCGGCCCTCACCGTCGTAACCGACGGGTTGTGACAGGGGGTGGACTTTGCGAACGGCGGAGGAGTTTCTGATCATTCTCTGATCGAACTCCGATCCGTTCCGGAACGGCGACCGCTTAAGTGATCAACGTACGGCGTCCACCCTGTGCAGTACCGGTGCGACCCCGTACGACTCCCCTCCGAGGTCGGCCCCGCACTCGCCCTGATCGACGGCTCATCGATCTACGACGGACGGACGACGGCTCATCGACCGGCCCGGCTGACCGGGTACGTGCTGGGCCGACCTCAACTCACCTTCCTGCTCGCTCGGTTCGGCCAGTTCGGCCAGACGCTGCCGGGCGTGCTCCAGGGCACCGGCCCGGCGGCCCGGTACCCGGTCGCGCAACTCCACCAGCACGGACCCGAGTTCGAGGGCGCGTCCCGTGTCCGTCACCAGCCCCCACTGGTGGTGCGCCCGGTCGACCGCCGCTTCGACCGCCGGGTCCCGCGCGGGCCGCCCCGCCGCGAGCCGCGCCGCCGCGATCCCCAGCCAGGTCGCGCAGCTCCCGGCCGCGTCCCCCGCGAACATCGCCAGGTCCGCGCGCACCTCCCGCCAGTGCAGCACCTCCTCCGACCCGTCCCCGAACTCCCGCAACGCCCCCTGCTCCCAGCGGGCGGCGAGCCCGGCCGCCTCGGCATGGCGCCCGGCCTCGACGGCGCCCGCGATGGCGCTGTGGGGGTCGTCGGGCACGGGGTCGGCGGCCACGGGGTCCGGGGCCGGAGGAGTGGGGGCGACAGGGGTGGGGGCCACGGGGGCGGGGGCCGCACGGTCGGGGGCCACAGGGGCGGCCGCACCGTGCGGGGCCGTCGGCGCGGGCGCCGTGGCGTCCCGGGCCAGCACGAGGTCGCCGTGGCCCCCGGCCCGTGCGACCACCTGCTCGTGGAGGACCGCCGCCGCCGGCCGCTGCCCGCTCCGCAGTATCGTCGCCAGCGCCTTCATGTACCCCGGCAGGGCCACTCCCCGGCGCACCCCGCCCGCCGGCGGCGCGACCCGCCCGTACAGACTCACCCCGGGTCCGGCCGACAGCGGCTGCTCCGCCAACTGCCGCCACACCTCCGCGTCGGCGTGCAGATCGACGAAGAGGGTCGTGGATCCGGGTGTGCGCAGCCGCAGTTCCTCCACGATCCAGTGCCAGGGGAACGCCGTGTACCGCACGGTCGCCGGCGTCGTCCGCGCCAGCGCCAGATGCACGAGCCGCTGTCTGCGGTCGAGTTGGAGCTGTCCCGTGAGGTAGACGGTGAGCGGCCCCGGCGCGGTGGCCGCCGCGCGCAGCCGGGTGAGGACGGCCTGCGGCTCCAGCGGATCGGCCAGTTCGACGATGTTGGCCGTCCCCGTGCCGGACAGCACCTCGGGTGTGACGGCCGCCAGGACGGGGAGCACGGAGGCCGCGTCCACGAGGCAGCCCCGGCCCATGGGCGAGGCCGCGATCAGCAGCACTGTTCCGGGCATCGTTCCCTCCCCGTCGATCCTCGTCGACTCCCCGTCGGCTCCCCGCCGATCACGTACGCCAGCCAGCACGGTAACCGCTGCGCGTGCAAACGGGGAAAGAGGCGGGAAGGGAGCGTGGCGGGGGCGCTCACCGCGGGGTCCCCGGCGCCCTGCGCATCGGCTCCGACGCCCGGCGCACCGCGAAGATCGTCGTGTCGTCGTCGAGGCCGCCGCCGGTGTGGGCGAGGACGCCGTCGCGCACGAGACGGACCAGGGAGGCGGGGTCGAGGGCGGGCGGCCGCCCGGCGACGAGGGCGCGGGTGAGGTACTCACGCAGCGGGAAGAAGACACCCTCGCCGTCGCGGGCCTCCGTCACCCCGTCCGTGACCAGCAGCAGCGTCTCGTCGGGAGCGAGCCGGACCGTGGCCGTGCGGGGTGTCCCCGGGGCCAGCTCACCGAGGCCCAGCGGGAGTCCGTCGCGCAGCGGCAGGAAGCGTACGCCGTCGGGGCGGACCAGGAGCGGGGGCTCGTGGCCGAAGTTGACGATGTCCACGGTGACCGCGTCGAGACCGGTGAGGTCGGGCCCCCAGTCCGTCCGTGCGCTGCGGAGTTCGGGGAAGTCGAGGAGGACGGCGGTGGCGAAGCGTTCGGAGTCGTCGCGGCCGACGTGTGCGCAGTACCGCACGTGCCGCACCATCCGCGTCTCCAGATGCTCGGCCACGGTGACCGGGTCGGCCTCGCAGTAGGCGGCCTCGCGGAACGTGCCGAGCAGCACGGACGCCGCCTCCACCGCCGCGAGCCCCTTGCCCTGGACGTCACCGACGACGACGCGGGTGCCGTACGGGCTGGGCTGGATGTCGTAGAAGTCGCCGCCCACGCGGGCCTGGCTGTCGGCGGCGAGGTAGATCTCGGCGTGGTCCAGGCCGCCGACGCCCGGCGGCAGCTGGCGCAGCAGGATACGGCGGGTGGTGTCGACGACGGCCCGCATGTGCAGCATCCGCTCCTGCCCCCGCAGCCGTACCGCGCACGCGAGCACGGAGAGGATCCCGCCGAGGGCGACGAGGACGAAGTCCGGCAGTCCGGTGCGGTACTCGTGCGGCCAGGAGTTGTCGCCCACGAAGTACATGACCATCGAGAGCACCGCGAACAGCGCCGTCGTCCACACCCCGCACACGGCGGCGGCCAGGCCCGGCACGAGCACCAGCCAGGAGATGATCCGGAAGTCGCCGCTGGTGTACCAGTCGACCACGGGAACCGCGACCAGCACCACCAGCGGCGGAAGCCAGGTGATGTCGTGCCCGCGGACCCGCAGCGGCGGGTGCCGCTCGACGGGGTCCGGCTCCCGACGCACACGCGGCCCCGGCATCCGCATCCGCATGCCCCACAGCGAAGCACGCCGCCGCGCCCGGCGCATCCGCACGCCCCGCACCGCGCCGCCCGGCCCCGGGCCCCGCGCTGTCCGTGACGGCCTTCGTCGTCCGACTTGCCAGGGGGTCGCCCCAGGTGTGCTCTGGTAGTCGGGGCGAAGAGTCGCGGGGGCGGGACGAGAGGAGTGCTCCCATGGCGCAGATGGCACCCACTCCGGGCAGGTCGGCGGCGCCGGCCACGCCCGATGTCTTCAGCGAGCGCACCCACGCGCTCTCGAACCGGATCGTGCCCGTGGTCCTCGGCCTCGTCTACGGCTACTGGGCCGCGGCCATGAACCGGGACGCCGGCCCGATCACCGGCTGGAACGTCCTGTTCGGTTTCGTGGTCGCGTTCGTGTTCGCGGCCCTCCACATCGCCGTACTGACCGTGGCCCCGCGCCTGCGCCGCGAACTGCACGCCGCGCTCTGGGCGGCCTTCGCGGGCTGCGCGTTCGGGTTCCTCTACAGCCAGGCGTCCCAGCACTCCGTGCTGCGCTCCGTGGCCATGTCCCTCGCCGTGGCGGCGGGGTTCCTCGTCGTCAACTTCTACCGCTACTACACGCACGAGGACGCGGGGGGCCACCGGCTGCGGTGAGCCGGCGGCCGCTCGCACCGCGTACCTCCCCGTTCCCGGTCCTCCGTTCCCGGTCCTTCCCGGTCCTCCGTCTCAGTCCTGCGTCCACTCCCAGGTGCCGGAGGCCGTGAAGGTCCAGGTGAAGGAGACGGAACCGTTCCGGTCGTCGTGCCCGTGCCCGTCCTGGCAGGGATCGCAGTCCTTCCAGCGCGGGCACGGGTCCGTGCACGCGGGGACGGACCGGCCGTGGGTGTCGACGTACACGGCGCTCGCCCAGCCGCGGACGTCCGCGAGCCAGTACCAGTGCCGGTCGCCGAACACCTTCTGGCCGCGCACCACGCAATCGACGCGGGCCTTGCTGCCGGGGGCGAGGTGGCCGACGACGCGGGAGTGCGTGGTCGGCTGTTCGCGGAGGTTCAGATCACCGCGGGCGACGACCGTGCCGCGGACGGACCCCTCGTGGTCCCCGTGGGGCCGGTCCGCCGGGCGGTCCACCGCCGCGGACGCCGTCCCGAGGGCCGTCACCGTCAGCACGCCACCCGTGATCCCGGCAGCGACGAGGCCCCGCAGGATCGACGTACCCGAATTACCACGCATGCTCGGCCTCCTCAGCACCCCCTCGCTACCCCCTGTCACCTCCCCTCCAGGTAACACCCGTTCGGGTGAGCGCTCCACCGGAGGCGTCCCGGCCGGGCCCGCCCGCGGCCGCACCGCCGGCCGCCTCCACCGGTCTCCCCGTTCGGCTTGTCCTGGGGGGCCATTCGCAGTCACCCGGGGCGGGAGCGCTCGCGCGGTGGCGGGCCGGGGTCTTGCCTGGAGGAGTGTCCCCCCGTGCCCGCGGCACCCTGTCGGCCGCGCTGACCGTGCTCGCCTGCCTGCTCATGCCGGTGGGCGCGCTGGCCGCGTGGGCGACGTACGAGATCGCGGACCGCACGCGCTACGAGGCCGTCATGGCACCGCTGGCCGCCGACCCCGCCGTCCGGGAGGCGCTCGCGGACGCGGTCGCCGCCGGAATCCTGCGCGAGGTACGGGTGGGACCGCGACTGCGGCGCCCGGTCAGGGACTTCACGTACGACGCCGCGCACTCCTTCACTCGGACCGAGGCGTTCCGCACGGCCTGGCACCTGACGAACCGGGCAGCGCACGACGCGGTGCTGACGGCGGTGCGTGGGGAGGGCGCGTACGGCGGGGGAGTGGGTGGCGTGGGCGACGGGGGCGCGGGTGACGGGGGCGCCCACGGCGGGCGGGCGTACGGCGGGCAGGCCCGGCCGGTGACGCTCGACCTCGCCCCCGTCGGCGAACTCGTCAAGCGTCAACTCGTCCGCGACCACGTGCCGTTCGCCCATCGCATCCCGGTCGCGCACACCGAGGTCGAGGTGCTGTCGGCCACGGAACTGGTCCAGCTTCGAAAGGGATACCGCGTGCTCGAAATCGCCGCGTTCTGGCTCCCGGTCGGCGCCCTCGCCCTGGCCGCCGGTGGCATTCTCGTCGCGACACAACGCCGCCGGGCCGTCTGCGCGACGGGCCTCGGCACGGCTCTCGGCGGTGCGCTGCTCGGCGTCGCCGTCGCCCTCGGCCGCCACCTCACCCTGGCCGACCTGCCCCCGGGCGTCTCCCCCGCGGCCGCCGGCGCCGTCTACGACGCGCTCACCGCCACCCTGCGCAGCGTGACCTGGGGCCTGCTGGGCCTCGGCACCACCGTGGCCGCGACCGCCTGGCTCACGGACCACCTCGTGCGACTTCGCCGAGCGTCCGCAACGCCCCCGCCAGCTCCGACAGAGGAACCGACGCGAGTCCGAGCCTGACGCAGTCCGACGCGGGAACCGCGGCCGGGGCCCGCACCTCCCGCTCCGCCCGGCCGGCCCCCACCACGGGGACGGCGAACGCGGACCCGGGGGTCACCGCCACCCTCCGCTCCGCCGCCGCCGCGCAGAACGTGTCGGCCCGCCACGGCTCCGGCAGCTCCCACCAGGCGTAGTACGCCCGCGGGTCCCCCCGTACGGCGAACCCCGCCAGATGCTCGGCGACCAGCCGCTGTCGCGCCGCCGCGTCCGCGCGCTTCGCCGCGACCAGCCGTCCGACCGTCCCGTCCCCGATCCACCGCGCGCCCGCCTCGAGCGCGAACCGCCCCGCCGCCCAGCCTCCCGAACGCACCGCGTCCGCCGCCTGCTCGGCCCGCCCCCGCGGCACCACCAGGAACCCGACCGTGAGCCCCGGCGCCACCCGCTTGGACAGCCCGTCGACGACGAACACCCGCTCCGGCGCGTACGCGGCCAGGGGCGGCGGCGCCTCCTCGCCGGAGCCCCGCCCGTCGGAGCCCTCCGTACCGGGATCCCCGCCCAGCAGGAACGACCAGATCCGGTCCTCGATCACCGGCAGGTCCAACTCCCTCACCACCCGCGCGAGTTCGCTCCGGCGTACGTCGCCCGTCGTGACGGACGTCGGATTGTGCAACGTCGGCTGCGCGTACACCGCCGACAGCGGTGCCGCCCGGTGCGCCGCGGCCACCGCCTCCGGCCGCAGCCCCTCCCCGTCCGTCGCGAGCGGTACGAGGGTCACGCCTAGCCGTGCGGCGATCTCCTTGACCAGGGGATACGTGAGCGCCTCGACGCCGACGCGGCCCCCGGGCCGTACGAGGTGGGCGAGGGCGGCGGCGATGGCCTGGCGGGCGTTCCCGGTGAAGAGGAACCGCTCCGGGGCCGGACGCCAGCCGGCCGTGGCGAGCAGCCCGGCGGCGGCCTCCCGCGCGGCGGGCGTGCCGGCCGCCGGGGCCGTGCGCAGCGCGTCCGTCAGCACGTCCGGCCGCAGCAGCGGCGCGAGCCCGGCGGCCAGCAGCTCCGACTGGCCCGGTGCGGAGGGGTAGTTGAGCTCCAGGTTCACGGGCGCGGCGCCGGCCGGCTCGGCCAGCGCCCTCCCGGCCGGCCCGGGTGGCGCCGCCCGGACGAACGTCCCGCGTCCGACCTCCCCGATCACCAGCCCGCGGCGCACCAGCTCCGCGTAGACCCGCCCGGCGGTCGACCCGGCGATCCCCCGCCGGCGCGCGAACACGCGCTGCGGCGGCAGCCGGTCACCGGGCCGCAGCCGCCCGGCGGCGATGTCGTCCGCGATGCGATCGGCGATACGCCGGTAGTCGGCCACGGCTCGTCCCCCGCTTTCTCCCGGCTCTCACCACATTGCACCGAGGGCAAAGATCTTATTGCACCGACCCGATGGGCGACCCTAGGGTCGAGTCATGACCGCCGCCTTCCTCGCATACGAGGACGAAGGGGAAGCGGGCCCGTCCCGCCCCCTCCCTCTGGTCCTCGTCCACGGCCACCCCTTCGACCGCACGATGTGGCACCCCCAGATCACCGCGTTCGCCGCCTCCCGCCGCGTCATCGCCCCCGATCTGCGCGGCTACGGCGCCTCCCCCGTGGTCCCGGGCGTCACCCCGCTGTCCGCCTTCGCCGAGGACATCGAAGCCCTGCTCGACCGCCTCGGGGTCCACGAGTTCGTCCTCGGGGGCCTGTCCATGGGCGGCCAGATCGTGATGGAGTGCTACCGCCGGTACCCGCACCGCGTCCGCGGACTGCTCCTCGCCGACACCTTCCCCGCCGCCGAGACCCCCGAGGGCAGGCGGCACCGCAACGCCATGGCCGACCGGCTGCTGCGCGAGGGCATGGCGGGGTACGCCGACGAGGTGCTGTTCAAGATGGTGGCGCCGTACGCGGACGCGGAGGTCGCGGCCCAGGTGCGACGCATGATGACGGCGACCGATCCCGTGGGCGCGGCGGCGGCCCTGCGCGGCCGCGCCGAACGCCCCGACTACCGCGACCTGCTCACCCGGGTCACCGTCCCGGCCCTGGTCGTGGTGGGCGCCGACGACGAGTACACCCCCGTCTCGGACGCCGAGGCCATGCACGCCGCCCTCCCCGACTCCACCCTGCACGTCGTCGACGGTGCCGCCCACCTGCCGAACCTGGAGCGGCCGGACGAGTTCAACAAGGCACTGGAGGGCTTCCTGGCACGGGTGGACCGGGAACGGCCCCCTACGGCGTGACGGAGGGCATTCACCCGTTCGGCCTACACCACATGCGGCGCCCCGCCCGCCGCGTGAGCATGCGGGTGAGCTGTCCATCCGTCGGAGGAGGCCCTCATGGCCCAGCACAGCACCGCACCGCGCTCGAACCCCACGTCGCAGGAGACACCGTCACGCCACCGGGAGGCCCGCTCGGAGTGGGCCCACGGCGGGATGGTCTTCGCCGGGGTCCTGATGATGGCCATCGGCGTCATGAGCATCCTCAACGGCATCGCGGGGATCGCCACGGACGACGTGTACACGGACATCGGGGACTACGTCTTCAAGTTCAGCCTCACCGCGTGGGGCTGGATCCACCTGGTGCTCGGAGTCGCCGTCCTGGCCACCGGCTGGGGCGTCATGCAGGGCCGCGACTGGGCCCGTGCGGCGGGCATCGCCCTGACGTCCCTGTTCGCCATCGAGTACTTCATGTTCCTGCCGTACGCCCCCGTCTGGTCCCTCATCTGCATCGGCGCCGCGGTCTTCGTGATCTGGTCCCTGGCGACCGCCCCGGAGTCCCACACCCGGATGTGACCCCCGGACCGACCACGGCCGAGCGGGACGTGCCCCAACACCCCGCTCCCTGAAAAGCACGGGCCCCACCCGTGCTTTTCAGCGTTCGCCGGGGCGGGGCCCAGGCCCCGCAGCGGCGCCTGCCTGCCCTTCCAGGCGCACGGGGGCCCGGCGTTTCAGGCCCGCAGGGGCCGGCTTTCCAGGCCCACAGGGGCCTCGCCTTAAGACCTTTAGGGGCCCGGCGTTCCAAGGCCCGCAGGGGCCCGGCGTTTCAGGCCCGCAGGGCCTGGCTTTTCAGGGGCGCGGGGAACTGCGCGAGAAGCCCCACCGGACCCGCACCCGAAGACGCGCCCGAACACGCACGCAACACCCCCCGCACCCGAACACGCACCAGACCCCCAGACACCGCAGACCCCACGCAACCTTCTCCCCACCTCACCCGTCCTAATAAAGACCCCGCAACAAGAACGAGAGGCACCGGCCCGTGGAGAGCGCGACCATCGAGCGGCCGGACCCGACGCCGGACCCGGCACCGGAAGCCACCCCGCCCTCACCCCCGCGCAAGCGACACCGCGGCAAGGCCGGCTTCGCCGCCCTGCTCCTCCTCGGCGTCAGCCTCGTCGTCGTCTCCCGCGCCGTCGACGTGGACGCCTTCACCCCGGTCCCCCAGCTCCTCGCGTTCCTGCCGTGGCTCCTCGCCCCGACCGCCCTCGCCCTGCTCCTCTCCCTCGTCGCCCGTTGGTGGACCGGCCTGACCTGGGGCGTCATCGTCCTCGCCGCGCTCGCCTGGTACATCGAGCCCTACGCGAAGGCGACCGAGCCGACCGGCCCGGTGCTCGCCGAGGTACGGGTGATGACGTCGAACGTGCAGTTCGGCCAGGCCACCGACGCCCTCGTCAGGGCCGTACTCCG
Organism: Streptomyces sp. NPDC057438; assembly: GCF_042802995.1. Taxonomy (NCBI): domain Bacteria; kingdom Bacillati; phylum Actinomycetota; class Actinomycetes; order Kitasatosporales; family Streptomycetaceae; genus Streptomyces; species Streptomyces sp. NPDC057438. Next base: position 3,063 of record NZ_JBHVDD010000085.1, on the reverse strand, counting down.
CGACCGCCCCGACATCGTCTTCGTCGAAGAGTGCGAGGTCACCTGCTCGGCCAAGCTCCGTGACACGCTCGGAGACCTGAGCGGGAAGACCCCGGCCTACCCGCACCGCCAGTCCGTCGAGGGCTACGGCTCCACCGGCTCCGTCATCCTCAGCCGCTACCCCCTGACGTCCGCCGCCCCGGTCCCCGGCTCGATGGGCATGCCCGGCGCGATCGCCGACATCGAGGGGCGGCCGGTACGGCTGCAGCTGGCACACCCCATGCCGCCGCTGCCGGGCGCGCTGGACACCTGGCGGCGGGAGCTCGGCGCGCTGCGGGCGTACGCGGCGAAGGACACCCGGACGCCGACCATCCTGGCCGGCGACTTCAACGCCTCCCAGGACCACGCGGCCTTCCGCGCCATCCTCGACACCGGCCTGAGCGACGCGGCCCGTCTCATGGGACAGGACCGCAGGCCGACCTGGCCGGCCCGGACGACCCCGAGGTTCGGCGCCCAGATCGACCACGTCCTCGTCTCCCGCGAGGACTTCTCCGCCCGTGACATCCGCTTCCTGGAGCTGTCCGGCACCGACCACGACGCCGTCACCGTGGACCTCGCCCTGCACCGGCGCGGATGAACCAAAAGGTCACAAACACCCCCCGGAACCCCCGGAACACCCCCGTCATAATGGGCGCATGTCCCGCCCGTTCCCCATCGGCCTCGCCCCGCCCGACTGGCTCGTGCGGAACCTCCAGCCGCAGCCGACCCCGGTCAACCGGCCGGCCGTCGCCCGCGCGGCGATCGCCCTGACGCTGCCGCTGGTCCTCGGCCTCGCCGCCGGCCGGCCCGAGTACGGCGCGCTGGCCTCCATGGGCGCCCTGTCGGGGGTCATCAGCGACACGGCGGCCGCGTACCGGATGCGGCTGATCAACATCGCGATCCCGCAGCTGTTCGCCGCCGTCGGCATCACACTCGGCTCGCTGGTGTACGGGCAGGGCTGGGTCACCGTCGGGGCACTCACCCTGGCCGCGCTCATCTCCGGGATGATCTCGTCGATCGGTGCGGTGGCCTCCGTGTCGGGGCTGCTCCTGCTCCTCAACTCGGTGGTGGGCGCGGGTCTGCCGATGCCGGGGCAGTGGTGGCTCGCCCCGGTCCTGATGACCGGCGGCGGCCTCCTCGTCCTCGTCCTGGCCCTGCTCGCCTGGCCCCTCAGGGCGGGCGTACCGGAACGGGACTCCGTCGCGGACACCTACCGCAAGGTCGCCGACCTGCTCGCGACCACCACCACGGACGACCCCGCCGGCCACCCGGACGCCTACGACGCGGCCCGGCACCTCGTCACCCAGTCCCTCAACCAGTCCTACGACCTGGTCCTCGCCCGCCGCGCCCGCCACCACGGCCGCAGCCCGGAACTGGTCCGGCTGCTGGCCCAGTTGAACGCCATCACCCCGCTGGTGGAGGCCGCCCCCGCGGTCCGGCTGTCCGGCAGGTCGCTGCCCGCCGAGATCCCGGTGGCCGTACGGCATCTCGCGGAGGCCGTCGAGACGGGGTACTCGGGGCCGCTGGGGCTGCGGCTGCCGGAGCCCGGGAGCGAGATCGGACGGGCCGTCGACCAGGCGCTGCGGCACGCCGCCGACGTCGCCACCGAGAAGTCGCCGGACGCGCTGAGGAAGGCCGGCGACCGGGCCGGGGGACCCGCCCCGCTGGGCGTGCGCGCCGCCCGGGTCGCGCGCAACGTCGCCCTCTCCGGAGCCTCCTGGCGCTACGGCCTGCGGCTCGCGCTGTGCATCGGCATCGCGCAGGCCCTGGTGTCGCTCGTGCCCGTACCGCGCTCCTACTGGGTGGCGCTGACCATCACGTTCGTCCTGAAGCCGGACTTCGGGTCGGTGTTCTCGCGGGCGCTGCTGCGGGCGCTCGGCACGGTCGCGGGGCTCGTGGTCGCGGCCGGGATCCTCGCGGAGGTGCCGCGCGGCTGGTGGGACGTGCCCGTGATGCTGCTGCTCGCGCCGCTCATCCCGGTGTTCACCCCCCGGGGCTACGGGTATCAGACGGCCGCCATCACCCCCGTGATCCTGCTCCTGTCCGACATCCTCAACCACCAGGGCACCGGCCTGCTGGTACCGCGTCTCGTCGACTCCCTCATGGGCTGTGCGATCGCGCTGGTCGCCGGCTATCTGCTCTGGCCGGAGAGCTGGCACGCCCGGGTCGGCGCCCGGCTCGCGGACGCCGTCGCCGACACGGCCGACTACGTCGAGCGGGCCTTCGGCCGGAGCGCGGCCGCCCCCGCCGACCGGGTCCGGATGCGCCGCCGCCTCTACCGGGACCTGTCCGCCATCCGTACGGAGTTCCAGCGGGCCCTGACCGAGCCCCCGCCCGTCGGCCGGCGGGCGGCGGCCTGGTGGCCGCTGGTCGTGGCGGTCGAACGGATCGTCGACGCGACGACGGCCGCGCGGGTCAGGATCAAGCAGGGCGCGGAGCCGCCGTCCACCGCCGAGGTCGACCAGGTCGCGCTGCAGCTGCGGGAGCTGTCGGACGGACTGCGCAGGACGGAGACCCTCTACGAGGTGCGCTCCGACCTCAGCGGGCCGCCCGGGAGTGTGCTGGAGCCGCTGCGCCAGGAGGTGGCGGCGGCGCGGGCGATCACCACGCCCCTGTGAGCAGGTCAACCGGGCGCAGGGCGCCGAATCGTTACGTCATCCCCGCACGGGTGACTGAGGGCGAATTCGCAGCCGAAAAGCAGACATGATCAATCCTGTTCAACCGCCCTACCTATAAGGGGATTTTTCATGCGTCGCACCGCGACCGTCCTGCTCGGAACCCTCGCCCTCGCCGGCGCCGTGGCCCCCGCGGCCCAGGCGATCCCGGACCCGGTCACCACCGTCACCTGCGTCGCCGAGACCCCGGCCGGCGTGACGGAACTGGTCGATCCGGCCGTACTCGCCGACCCGGCCGCCCTCGTGGACCCGGCGGGCCTCCCGGGCGTCAGCTGCCTGGCTCCCTGAACCACGCGGCACATGCGAATGCGGGCCGTCCTCCCCGACAGGAGGACGGCCCGCATTCGCATGTGCGTACGGGATCAGACGC